>JBIKKU010000094.1:0-9341 GCA_044360245.1 Flavobacteriales bacterium
AAAGTGGCTAATACTAGGCTTATGAGGTGTATTCCCCGACGAATACATGAATATGTCCGATAGTTTTATTCAGGCATTTTTTTCTGTTCTGTTCCAAGATGGTATATTTGCCGCAAATCCGTATAAATCATGAGTCTTCTTATTGTAGGTACCGTAGCCTTCGATGCTATTGAAACACCTTTTGGAAAAACAGACAAAATTGTTGGTGGTGCAGCTACCTACATTTCTCTTGCCGCTTCTTATTTTCATAAGAGCAAAAACAATCTTGTAAGTGTGGTTGGCGACGACTACGATATGGGCATGTTAGACAAGCTGAAAGGAAAAGGAATTGACCTCACCGGTTTGCAAATCAAACAAGGTGAAAAATCTTTTTTCTGGGCAGGGAAGTACCATTACGATCTGAATTCGCGCGATACTTTAGATACACAATTGAATGTGCTTGCAACTTTCGATCCAGTTGTTCCTGAAGCCTATAAAGATTGTGAATTCCTTATGTTGGGAAATCTTGATCCAAAAGTGCAAATGCGCGTGATTGAACAATTGCCAAACCGTCCGAAACTCGTTGTGCTCGACACTATGAATTTCTGGATGGATATTGCCTTGGATGCATTGAAAGAAGTGATGAAAAAAGTTGATGTCATCACCATCAACGATGAAGAGGCACGTCAGCTTTCTCAAGAATATTCACTCGTTAAAGCAGCAAGAAAAATTTTGACCATGGGTCCGAAATACGTCGTGATCAAAAAAGGAGAACACGGTGCCTTGTTGTTTGACAAAGAAAAAATGTTTTTTGCACCCGCTCTTCCTTTAGAAGATGTTATGGATCCAACCGGTGCAGGAGATACTTTTGCCGGAGGATTTATCGGCTACATCGCCCATACCAAAGACACTTCCTTCGAAAACATGAAACGTGGAATCATCGTGGGTTCTGCGCTTGCTTCATTCACTGTGGAGAAATTCGGAACCGAACGTATTTTGGAACTGAAAGAAGGTGAGATCGATGCACGTATTCAATCCTTTGTTGATTTGGTTGATTTCGATATTGAATTTGTTGGATAATACGTTCCACTAAAAAATAAAAAGGTGAAGCAAACGCTTCACCTTTTTTGTTTTCGTTGTCTTGGTATTATTTGGTGACCATGATTTGTTGTAGGGGTTCATCATTCAACCTTAAAAAATACAGACCACTCTCTATGGCATCGAGAGGAATTCCGAAAACAGCTTGTTGTGCCGTGCCACGTAAAACAATTGCACCCGTTACCGAATAAAGCACCCAATGGTTTTCGGTTTGTTGTGATTGTACGTTAATGAAATGTGTTGCAGGATTCGGGAACAGCTGCGATGTGTTTGCATTGTTTTCATCAACACCGTTTGCGTTTCCGCCGCCATTGCCGGAGGAGGAATAGTGACATAAAACCGAATTGAGTGTATCTACCAAAGGTGTTCCCAGAATTACTCCGGATCCGGCAGATGTTTCCAAATAGTCTCCGGTGATTTCCCAAATGATGGCACCGCGTAAATTTTTATCGATGATGTATTGTGCCTTGTAACGAATGGATGCAGTATCATCGTAAGACACAAACGTGTATAAAGAACCATTTCCGGTGAGGTAGGGAACTTTTGCCGTGTTGTCCCAATGCGTACTGAACAAATTCATTTTCGCCTGAATGTTGTAATACAATGGAGTTCCATCGTCTTCCCAAAAAGTGACGTTATCGCCAACTCCGGTAGTGCTAACATGAAGTCCCGGTGTGGATGCTGTTTTTACTGTGCGTCCGTAAAATGCGACACCTGCTGTAATCTTTTGCGGATCGACTCCATAGGTGTTTGTGAGTGCAGTGATGGCATAATCCAAATTGAAAGTAGGATCTCCTGAGGCCGGAGCGAATAGAGGAGAATTGTGATTGGTTTGTGCGTCCCATGCGCCAAAGAAATCATACGACATTAAATTGATGATGTCTACCAAAGGTTCAATTTGCGACCATTGCACATCGTCCATACGGTCGGGACCGGCGCCTACCGCAATAGTGAGCAACATTGTTTTTCCAACACTTTGTCCGTAATTATCAATAGCCGTTCTTATTTCCTGAAGCAATAAGGTGAAATTGGCTTCATCAGCTGCAGTGCCACCGTGATCGGCAAATCCGGGATATTCCCAATCCAAATCAATACCATCAAAATTGAAAGCTTGAATCAGTGCAACGCATTGTTGTGCGAAAAGCTGACGTTTAGCCGGGTCTGCTGCAATGGCCGGAAAATTATCCGACATGGTCCAACCGCCAATGGACGGAAGCAATTTCACATTGTTTTGGTGACAGTAATCTGCGAGTTGTTGTCCGGGTTGATGGTATGCAGGATTTCCAAAATCGTATCCGGTGTCGTATCCTGCAGGTGCTACTGCCCAATTGATAGGGCCGAGCAATAGATTTTTATCAGCCCATGGATCCGTAATTTGAATGGTTCCATCTGCCATGGGTTTAAAAAAGCAGTAATTGAGAATCGTGTACTTGGAGTAATCGATGCTCGTTGGTTTCACCAGTTTGTTCCGGTCGTACCATTGCCAGTTGGGATAATAGCCCACGACTTCCTTGCAATTGCTTTGGGAAAAAACCCTGCCATTGGGAAGCCATAAAATCAAAATCAGAAAGAGAGTTTTGCGCATGACTTTTTTTTCTGCAAAACTAGACCGCGCAAGCCCCTATGTCAATTATTACACTATCGGATTGTGCAATCCGAAAGAGAAATCATCGGCGCTATCTTCCTGTTTTTCAACACTATCTCTCAGTTTTTTGAATTGAGAAGGGGTAAGTTCGCTTAGCTTTCGAAAAGCGGTATTAAAGGTGGAAATGGAACCATAACCAACCTCTTTTGCGATGCCTTCGATGCTTAAAAAATCGTTTTTGGGATTGGCTAAAAGTTTTCGCGCAGCATTGATTCGGATCTCATTTAACCAGATTGAAAATCCGATATGGTATCTGGTTTTAATGGCCTCGGATACATAGGTTCGGTTGCTGTTTAATTTTTTGGCAAGCTTTTCTATGCTGAGATCGGCATCCTTAAATACTTCCTTATCGTAAATGAGCACTTCCAAACGCTCAATCAGGTTTTGCATTTGCTGATCGCTGAGGGTGTCGGGTCGGGTACGAGGCTCTTCTTTTTTGGCTAGGTTGAGGTTTTGTTCGGTGAGCTGCAAGTTTTTGCGGTGGATCTGATTGGCTTTTTGAATCACCACCAAAAGGGCTATGACCGCAAGTAAGATACATGTTGCCAGCATCACGTTTGCTTTTTGTTTTGCCTGCAACAATTCCATTACTTGATTTTTTTCCAATTCACGGTCTCTCATTTTTGCTTCCAAATCGAATCGAAGCACTTTATCACCCAAACCTTGTTCCAACAGCATGGTTTGAAGACTGTCGGCTTGCTTTAAATTGTAATAGGCCTTTTCGAAATCTTTTTTTGCACCACTGTTTTCGGCAATGTATTTGGTTACACCTTTCAGATTAAACAGGTAATGGTTTTCGGTGGCAATGCGTTTGGCATTTTCCATGCATTCACTTTCCTTTTCATATTCACCGTTCTGATAATGAATGGTGGCTTGCAGAATTTCCAAACGATAACCGGCGTGGGGATTTAATGGTCCTTTTCCAAGAATGTTCTTGGCAACGGCAGTATAGTATTGTGCTGAGTCTGTTTCGTTCGCCATAAGTTTGGCGTAGGCCATGTTGCAATACAATAAATCGGATGGAGCAATGTTTGCGGTTTTTTCAAGTTGCAGGCAGCGCTGAAAATAATCGTGAAGGTTCAAGTTTTTTTTCAGGCTCACGATGAATATCATGTTTGTTAGTGCATGGTAAAGCTCTTCGGGTTTGTTCGATTTTTCTAAAAGCGCAATGGCCATTTTATTGCACAAATAAGATTCCTCTACTCTCCTTGCCATGGCATAAAATCGCGAAAGGGCCATGTAGTACAAGCCTTTGATGTAATCTTCTTTGTCCTGGACTTCAAGTTTTAATTCATATAACATCTCAAAACTTTGATCGCCTGCATCGGTTTCTACCAAGGCAGTTGTAAATGCTATGCGGTGAAGTAATTCTTGTTGGGGAGAGAGCGGAAGGTTTTTCAGGTACCTGTAATGTTTCAGGAGTTCTTCTTCGTTTTCCATGAAACTCAAGTAGAACGCGCGAACTACCGGATAGGGGTTCTCCGATTTGATGAGGTTTTCATTCAGACTTTGATAGGAATGTGTGTTTCCTTGAAACGCTGATAATATGAAAACCCAGGTAAGTAAATGGCAAGCGATACGGGTCATGCCACAAAATTAGGCAGAGTCCATCCTTGCTCATTTTTAATTCAGGAGATGATTCTTGAAATGCTAAACTGAAAAATTAAGATGCTTTTCGCAGAGAGTCCATCGTTTTGAATTGCACCACTGCCTGCTCAAATACGATGCGGAACCATGCGGTATAAGACTCCGGATTTTCTTGCAAGTCTCTTCGGATATCTTCAATACTCATGTATTTCCATGCATTTACTTCATCGCTGTCAGGTTGAGGTGTTGCGTTGAAAAATCCAAGGAAGACATGATCAAGTTCATGTTCAATTAAATCGTGTTCGAGGTCGGCTTGGTAAATAAAAGAAAACCTGCGTTCGGTTTCGCATTGAATTCCCATTTCCTCCTGAAGTCTGCGGTTGACGGCATCTTCCAGTTTTTCACCGGCACGCGGATGTGAACAACAGGTATTGGTCCATAATCCGGCCGAATGGTATTTGGTATAAGCTCTTTGGTGCAATAGCAATTCACCCAGATCGTTAAACAAGAACACACTGAATGCGCGGTGCAACACGCCTTGACGATGGGCTTCCATTTTTTCCATCAGTCCGACTTCACGGTCTTCACGGTCGACCAACACTACAAATTCTTTGGATTCGGATTTCATGGCTTCTGGGCTTTTAATTTTTGTTTTTCCTTTTCATCGAGTTCCTTCGACTGAAGTAAAAACTGTTTCACATTTTTAAGGAAAATTGGATCGTTAATTTTTGTTGCAATGCCGGACCATTCAGTTAAAAGAAAGGATTTATCACCGGCAAGATTTGCAGCATAGTTGAGGAATCCGGGGCAATTCGATTGAACACTAAACCGTAGGAATCTTAAGTCGAAATTACGCGGCGACTGTTGAATGGCTTCTTCCAACAGGGCTTTTCCGCTGTTGAATTTGGACAATTTTTCAAATGGGTTTCCTATGTAATCGGCCATCATGGTAAGGGCTGTGCCTTTATATCCTTTCAGCACGGGATCCTGATTTGCCTGTGCATCAGTAATCGAATTGAACAGGGCATCGACCTTTTCTTTGCTTCCGTTTGCGGCAAAAAACTTAGCCCTCACCCCGGTGATTTGCGGAGTGGTTTGCAAAAGAAGAAAGACCAATACAAGTACTTTCATCAGATCATGTTAAAGCTGTGACGAACGTAAGAGGACAAAAAGAGACGGTATTTTTTTCCGTTGGGAATACGTACACGCTCATTCAAGATGCGGCTTGCAGGCAGTGCTTTGATGCGCAGAAATAATCTGAAGTAATACACATAAGCAACATACACACCAAAGCGAGAATCTTTTGGCAATTTGGTAATGCCAATATATCCTTCGTGAAAATCTTTGGCAATATCTTCTTCAATCTGTTTTTTTACTTCTTCATTGAATTCACCCATATCCACACCCGGAAAGTAAACTCTTCCCAATTCCTGATAGTCGTCTTTAAGATCACGCAAGAAATTGATTTTTTGAAAAGCACTTCCAAGTTTCATGGCGTAGGGTTCAAGCTCTGCGTAAAGTTTTTCGTTTCCTTCCACAAAAACTTTTAAGCACATGCATCCCACGACTTCAGCCGATCCGAGAATATACTTTTCATACCCCATTCGGTCGTACGCGTTCTTGTTTAAATCCATCTCCATCGAATCGAGGAACGTATCGATGAGGTGCATGGGAATGCGGTAACGGTTCACGATTTCCTGGAAGGAATTGAGAATCGGATTCAATGAAATTTTTTGCTCGATGGCTTCATAGGTGTCCTGACGAAATTTTTTCAGCAGAAGTTCTTTGTCGTAACCATGAAAGGTGTCTACGATTTCATCCGCAAAGCGCACAAATCCATATACGGCATAAATTGGATCGTGAAATCTTTTGTTGAGGAAACGAATACCCAACGAGAAAGAGGTGCTGTACGAACGCGTGGTGATGCGTGAACAGTTCATGGAGACTTGATCGAAAAGGTCTTTTTTCGTCATACGCTAGTTTTCAGTTTGAATTGTTTGGCAATTTCTCTGGCAGCAACCTGACCGGAAATAATGGTTGGAGGCACGCCCGGACCGGGAACCGTAAGTTGTCCGGTGTAATATAAATTGGATACTTTTTTGCTTTTCATTTTTGGCTTGAACACCGCAGTTTGCTTGAGTGTATTGGCCAACCCATAGGCGTTTCCTTTAAACGCATGGTAATCTTCAATAAATTCTTTGTGCGCGTAGGTGCGTTTGTACACAATGTGATCGCGAATGTTTTGATCGGTTAATTTTTCAAAACGATCAACGACGAGGTTGAAATATTTTTCGCGTGTTGCTTCATCGTCTTTTAATCCCGGCGCAACAGGAATGAGAATAAAGAAATTCTCCATCCCTTCGGGTGCTACGCTGGGGTCGGTTTGTGAGGGACACGATGTATAAAACAAAGGCTTGGTAGGCCACTGCGGGTGATCGTAAATTTCTTTGGCATGCTGACCAAAATCTTCATCGAAGAACAGCGTATGGTGCAGCACTCCTTTTAATTTTTTATTGATTCCGAGATAAAAAATCAAACTGGAAGGAGCCATGGTGCGCTTGTCCCAATAGCTTTCGGAATATTTGCGCCCTTCTTTATCGAGTACTTTTTGTTCCATGTGGTGGTAGTCTCCACTGGCAATGATGACATCCGCATGAAGTATTTCTCCGTTTTTAAGATGCACGGCAACAATTTTTCCATTGCTCATTTCCAAACGTTGCACCTCTGTATTGAATTGGAATTGCACACCTTTTTCGCGCGCAAGTTGTTCCATTCCTTTTACGACTTCATGCATACCGCCAACAGGATACCATGTTCCCAAACTCATGTCGGCGTAATTCATCAGCGAATACAAGGCCGGTGTTTTTTCGGGTTTGGCACCAAGAAACAAAACCGGAAACTCTAACAATTGAAGTAAATGCGGATGAGAAAAATATTTGCGGATGTAACCCGAAAAGGAAGAGAGCAAATGCATTTTCAGCAATCCACCAAGAACGCGACGGTCCGCAAATTCACTGAGTGATAATCCGGGTTTGTAAACCAAATCATTGATACCAACTTCGTATTTGTATTTGGCATCATGAAGAAATTTTCGCAGACGCAATCCGCTTCCTTTTTCTTTTTGTTCGAACATGTTTTCCAGCTCAGTCATTTCAGCAGGAACATCCATGATTTCTTCTTTCGAAAAATAAATGCGGTACGAAGGTGAAAGTCGTTCGAGTTTGAAATAGTCGGATGTTTGTTTTCCGAACAATCCGAAATATTTATCGAAAACATCGGGCATCCAATACCAACTTGGACCCATATCAAAGGTAAATCCCTGATCACGGAACATACGTGCTCTTCCTCCCGACATGCTGTTTTTCTCCAGCACCAACACTTCCATGCCTTGATGCACAAGACAGGTAGCCGTTGATAATCCCGCAAATCCGGACCCTATGACAATTGCTTTCTTCATTTTTAGTTGTTGTGGTAATCTTTAAACTTCGCCATCAATTGCTGACGGGCGAAGAAGATACGACTCTTTACCGTACCAATAGGTAAATTCATTTCATCGGCAATTTCTTTGTACTTAAATCCTTGAAGGTGTCTTTCAAAAGGAATGCGCACATCATCGCTCAATTGCGAAATACCTTTTAATATTTCTTTTTCGGTATAACGCGATTCGGGTGAAATACTTCCCTTGCTGGAGGTATGATGCAACAAATACAGTTCAGCCGATTGATCGATGATGGTGTTGGCTTTTTTGCGTCGACGGTAATTGTTGATGAAGGTGTTTTTCATGATGGTAAACAACCAAGCCGACAAATTCGTGCTGTCTGTAAATTTTTCGCGATAGGTGAAGGCTTTAAGGATAGTGTCTTGCAACAAATCCAAAGCATCTTCGCGGTCCATGGTTAGGCTCAGCGCAAACGCACGCAAGCGAGGGCGCATCATAAGGACATTCTGGTTAAACTCTATGGCTGTCATGGCAAATACAATTTTGTTTAACAAATGTATGTATTCGTTAAACAAAACAATAGCTTTTGTTTAAATAAATTGTTAATTCGTTAAACAAAATGGCTAAACACCTGATTTTCAGGGTTCGATGAAACTGTGTTTTATGGAACGGACGTTAAACAAAAGGGAAAGGTGGTGAAGTGGGGAAATAGGGTATTAGGGAAAAGGGCTATTAGGGTATTAGGGAATAGGGGTATAAGGGAAAATGGAATTAGTGCACGACCGCGGTGCCTGAGGCTCTTTACTGCGTAATTGGGAAAGAGGGTATAAGGTAAAAAGGGTATAAGGGAAATGGGAATTCGTGCAAGACCGCGGTGCCTGAGGCTCTCGAAGGCCCGCACTTGCTTTACTGCGTAATGGGAAAATGGGTATTAGGATATTCGAGAATTGGGATTCACATATCCCATTCAATCATCCTATCTTACTTCTTACTTGCTACTTGTTTATAGGCATTTGTTGAGAAAGGAAGATAGAAATATTGCCTTTCGTCTCTTGTCTTTTGGTCTCCTGTCATCTCCTCTCTAGTCTTCTGTCTTGAGTCTTCTGTCTTAAGTCTTCTGTCTTAAGTCTCTCGTCTTTTCAACTCTCTGCTCATGGTCAAAAAATAAGGGGCCCAACAGCCTATGCATCGTGAATTCCGGCTGCTGAACCCCTCTCGGAAGGAACATGAAAAAAATTACATCACTACCCAGGTTTTGCTTTCTGTTTTAGTACCGGTGGTTATTTTCACAATGTAGAAGCCAGGTGCAAGATGTAATCCGTCTATACTGCTTTTGGTGCCATTGAAAATTTTATGGTGAATCAATTTTCCATTTGGATCAAATACTTCAATGAGGTGTTCTCCGTCCAAAGGAGTTTCAATAAACAATAAATCGCGTCCGGGATTGGGATAAATCAAGGCTTCTTCTTCTCTGATGAGAATATCGATGCGTGGGGTTAATCCAATCACTTCGGTTGTTTGTGAAGTATCGCTTGTTATTGGTTCCTCAAGAATTTCATTGCATGTGTTTTGTTTTGTGGTATCTATTTCAAG
>JBIKKU010000095.1:0-9301 GCA_044360245.1 Flavobacteriales bacterium
TTTTGAAAAGATTTAATACCCAATTTTCGCCAACAGAAATGTCACCACACCTTTCCCAGTTTCGTCCGCTCCTGCTTCGTTTGGGTATTGCCATGTTGTCCTTCAGCATTTGCCGAATTGTTTTTTTCGCATTCAATGCAGGACTATTCCCTGAGGCTGGATTTATGGATTTCTTCTGGGGAATTTATTTCGACGCTGCAACGGTGGCGATGATGTTTTTTCCTTTTATACTTCTTTCCATCATTCCGCATCCTTTTCGCTACCAACCTTGGCTGCGCATTTTACGCAATCTGATTTTTCACATCACCAACATTGCCTGTATTTTACTCAATAGCATCGATGTAAAATTCATCCAGTTTCAAGCGAAACGGTCCACCATGGACATTGTAAAAATCATGAGTTTCGGAAACGATGCCGGAAATGTATTACCAAGTGTGTTTCGCGATTATTGGTGGGTGGGATTGATGGTCATTCTCATTGCCATTCCCATGGTATGGTTGTATAAAAAAACAAACAAAGTGGAAGACCGCATTTCGCAGATTCCGCAAAATTATGTTTGGCAAATGGCCTTGATGGTATTCGCTTCGGGAATGACGATTTTGGTAGCGCGTGGAGGTTTTGGATTAAAACCGATTTCTGTTATTACCGCCTCTCGTTTCACATCACCTTCAACCATTCCGCTGGTGGTCAATACCCCATTCACTTTTGTGAAAACGATAGGTGTGGAAGGTTTACCTGAAATAGATTACATTCCCGAAAATGAATTACCCGCATTGTACAAAACCATTCATGTGCCTTCCGGAAAAATGAATCATCCGGGCACCAACGTGGTTATTTTTTTGATGGAATCCTATTCCACGCATTACCTAAAAACTTATTCCGGCAGAGAACGTTCCTGTGCTCCTTTTTTGGATTCTCTCATGCAACATTCGCTTTGGTTTTCGCGCGCCTACGCCAACGGAAAGCGCTCTATTGAAGGTACTCCCTCGGTAATGGCAGCAATTCCCGGATTTATGCCTGAGCCATTTATTACCTCGCCTTACAATTCCAACCACATCACTTCTTTTGCAACCGTACTAAAAAAACACGGTTACCACAGTTCCTATTTTCACGGTGCTACCAACGGATCGATGGGCTTCGATAATTTCACCAAACTGTGCGGATTTGACGCCTACAACGGAAGAACAGAATTCAACGATGATCGTTATTTCAATGGCAATTGGGGAATTCATGATGAAGAATTTTTCCGGTTTTTTGCAGATAAACTTCAATCCTATCCCGGTCCCCGTTTAGGAATTATGTTCTCTATCACTTCACATCATCCCTACAATTTTCCGGATAAGTACGCCAAGGTATTCAACAAGTCCGACGTCCCCATGGAAAACGCTGTGGAGTACGCTGATTATGCGCTTCGGAAATTCATGGATAAAATGCGCACTTACGATTGGTACCAAAACACCTTGTTTGTGTTCACCGCCGACCATACTTCCGATTCGCACGATCCGTATTATTCGGGCTGCGAAGGAAGATTCAGGGTTCCCTTAATTTTCTTCCATCCCGGAGACACCACACTTCGCGGAAAAAGCGATAAAGTGGTTTCACACATTGATGTACTTCCTTCCGTTCTGGATTATCTGGGATATCCTGATCGTTATTTCTCTTTTGGTGAAAGTGTTTTTGAAAAAGGAGAAGGAAAAGCTTACATGATCATCAATGACATTTACCAACTCATCACCAAAGAATACATTGTACAATTTGCAGGTGATGATTTGGTGGGCTTGTTCAAATATTCAAGCGACAGTCTTGCACAACACAATTTAATGACCACCGATGCGAATGCTGCGGCGATGAAGAAACAGATTCAGGCCATTATTCAGACTTACAACAATTCTCTTATCCGAAACAAAATGTATGTCGAATAAAGCTGATATCGTTCGGTTTATCATCAATCCCATTTCTGGTATTGGCAAGCAAAAAATGCTTGAAAAACTGATTCCAAAAATCAAGCATAAACGTTTTCAGGCAGAAATTGTGTACACCCAATATCCCGGTCACGCCCGCGAACTGGCTGCACAAGCGGTTGCACAAGGCATATCCACCATTTGTGTTGCAGGAGGAGATGGTTCCGTGCATGAGGCAGCTTCCTCCATTATGAACAGCAATTCACGATTGGCAATCATTCCCACAGGCTCAGGTAACGGTATTGCAAGGCATTATGGAATTCCACTTCAACCTGAAAAAGCATTGGAGTTGTTGGTTGGTGGAAAAACACAAGCCACGGATGTAGGACACATCAACCAATTTCCATTTTTCGGTTTTGCAGGTGTTGGATTTGACGCGCATATTGCACATGAGTTTGCAAAAATCGGCAAGCGTGGTTTCAAAGGATATTTTCAGGCTGTTTCCAGAGAATTCGGGAAATACAAACCTGCCACTATCTACTTAAATCATGAAAAAGGGAAGGAAGATGTTGCGCCCTTTGTGCTGACTTTTACCAATGTGAGTCAGTATGGAAACGGGTTTCGTATCGATGCACAGGCCAATCCATGCGATGGTCTTTTGGCCGCCTGTATGATCGATCAGGTGAACTGGATGAATTTCCCCATTATGGCACTTCAGGCAAGAAGAGGAAAACTCAGTAAAAATGTACGCTTCAGAAGAATTGAAGGCGCTCATTTTGAAATTCCATTGCTGGAAAACCCAAGGATTCATGTGGATGGAGAACCTGTTACATTGGACTCAAAATCCGTTAAGATTTCAATTTCAGCCGGAGCTTTACAAATTCTTGTCCCCAAAGGCTTTTGCGGTTAACTTACTTAAGCTTAACTTGGGCCTATCAACGACGAATTGAATGAAGAACTTTCTTTTTGGGATCCTTATGATCCTTCAAACCCATTTTGCATTTTCAACCCATATTACCGGTGGGGATTTTAGTGTAAGATGGATTAGCGGAAACGATTTTGAAGTCACCCTCCACTTGTTTAGAGATTATTGCAACGGTGGTGCCGCGCTCGACAATCCGATAACGATTACGGTTTTTGACAATGTGACGAATGCGCAAGTGACCACTTTTTCGATGAGCCTCATCAGCGAGACGAATCTTACACTTGGTGACGAATGTTATTCTCCTCCTGCCAATGTGTGCATTTCGGATGGTTTCTACCGCACCACGGTTACGCTTCCCAACAATCCCAACGGTTATTATTTTGCCTGGGAACGTTGTTGCAGAAACAATTCCATTGTCAACCTCAACAATCCCGGAAATGCAGGAATGGTGTTCTATGTGCAGATTCCCGATCCGGTTTTGCAAAATTCAACTCCCGTTTTTGGTCCCTATCCTACCACAGGTTATTTGTGTATTGGCACCCAAAACATTTTGGATTTCGGCGTAACCGAAGCCGATGGCGATTCATTGGTTTATTTGTTGGAAACACCCTATATGGGAAGCTTGAGCAGTTCCGGAAATCCCGCACCTAACAGTGCCAATCCGAAACCTTATGCCTTGTGCAATTGGCAAGCACCTTACAATTTGGCCGATATTGTTGGAGGTACACCGCCAATGACCATCAATTCACAAACAGGAATCATTACCTGTCAGCCCGCAGCCGTTGGCGTATATGCATTTGCCGTAATGATACATGAATACCGCAATGGCGTAAAAATTTCCGAAACACGTCGCGAAATTCAGTACTATGCCTTGAACTGTATATTCGATGATTTCCCGGAGATCTTCCTTCCCGATACCGTTAACATCAATGTGTTATCGCAAGGATGTTTTGACATTGTAGTGGCCGATAGCGACATTGGAGATACGGTTTCCATCCTGCTCAATTCAAACACGTTTGCAAATGGCGCAGTGTTGACTTTACCACAACCTTTTCAAACCTCACCTGACACGCTTTATTATTTCACCTATTGGGATGCAGCAGCAAGTGCCTACGATAGCATTTTGTTGCCCGAAAGCCAATTCATCGGCGGTGCATTCATCAACGAAACCGCAGTGGGATTAAGGTATTGCTGGCAAACCGATTGCAACGATCTGGGTGTTTCGGGATTTGAACTCGAAGTTTCCGCCTATTCGCTGGGTTGCTCCGGAGACACCAATTTCCTCAATCGAACGGTAGTGTTGGATGTAATACCCCCATCCGGCATTGAAGAAATTGTACCCAATGTTTTCTCGCCAAATGGTGATGGTGTGAACGACACCTTCCACATTGAAGGAACACCAAATCCGTGTTGGGACAAAATTACCGTGCAGATTTACAACCGGTGGGGACAATTGGTATACGAATCCGACCAAGTGGAATTTACCTGGGATGGAAAAAACCAGCAAGGAAAAGATTTACCGCAAGGCACTTATTTCGTTTTGCTCAATGGTATTTTTGGCGACAAAGACGTTACAAGTCAATACCCCATATCCCTATTCAGGTAAAACACATTTGCTGTTGAAAAAGCCCGTTTTTAAACGGGCTTTTTTCGTTAGATTCAACAGGTTAACACTCCAACGAAGGAATATTTTCTTTTGGTCGTCATAATACCAAACAAGCTTGGAAGAACAGGAACTGATTCATGGATTGCAGAATGGCCGTGAAGATGCTTTTAGGCACCTCATGCGCCATTATGGAGACCGTGTGCACAATACGGTGCTTAGCATGATTCAGGACCGTGAAGAAGCTGCCGACCTTACGCAGGAAGTGTTCATTGAAGTATTTCGTTCGGTTTCGTCCTTTCGCGGTGAATCGCGTTTATCGACGTGGATTTATCGGATTGCTATTCGCAAATCGTTAGATCACCTCAAATCCAAAAAAAGAAAAAAGCGGTTTGGCATGATGATCCGCCTAGGGTTTGGTCAGGATGATGCATTTGAGGTATGTGATTTTCACCACCCCGGCATAGCATTGGAAAACAAGGAAAGTGCGGCATTGCTGTTTCGTGCAATTGAAGCTTTGCCGGAAAATCAAAAAACAGCTATTGTGCTGGCCAAAATAGAAGGACTGAAACAAGATGAAGTGGCAGGAATTATGAAACTTTCGGTTGGTGCGGTTGAATCTTTGCTTAGTCGTGCAAAACAAAAATTAAAAGAAGAATTAATTCACTTGAATAAAAAGTAATATGTCAGAACAGGAAAAAAACGATGTGTTTGCTCCTTTGCATGGAATCCTTCGCGCTCCCGCCGATCCTTGGTTGGAGGAAAAGGTGATTCTGCGATTAAAACGCTCAGAAGATCCCATCGAAATTTCTTTGGGAACCAGAAGGTTTTTGTCCTGGAGTCTTGCATTCATCGTAGTCATCAACATTGGCGTTGTTTCCTATGCGATGCGTTCTTCGGCAAAGGGTATATCCGAAAATGCCTTATCCCAGGAATTTGGTTCAGATCAATCCATTTATAGTTATTAACGTGAAAAAACTTCGACTACTCTATATTACTATTGCCGTATTGGTTGTGATGAATGGCATTCTCTTAAGCCTATTCCTCATGGCACCTCCGCATCCGCATAAGAGGGATGTATTTCGCTTTATTGTCGACAAGGTTCATTTCGATGCCGCACAAGAAGACCAATACGCTACAATGCGCGATGAACACCGCGCTCAAATGGATGCACTCCGCGGTAAAATGGATGCTGCAAAGGACCGCTATTTTTCGGGTGTATTGAATGGAAAAGAAGATACGCTAACGCTCAACGAAATTGCCTTCATCCAAAAAGAAATCGAATCGGTTACTTTCCATCATTTTCAACAAGTACGAACACTTTGTCGACCGGAACAATTGCCTCAATTCGATGCCATTATTCTAGAGGCGATTGGCATGATGGGACCACCTCCTCCACCAAAACACCACTAGCCTTTTCCATACTGTACTGTTGATTTCTTCTTTGTTCGTTCTTTCGAAAAAGGGTACTCAATTCCTTAAATTTGAAAGGATGCGTCCGGTTTCCCCCAAATACCAACTCGATTTGATGGAGTCTCCACTCTCCGTTAAATCTCCTGTGGGAATGAACCAAAGTGAAGCCTTGCAGCGTTTTGAAAGGGCTTTGGATCTTTTTCATATTGGTATTGCTTTTGAAGAAGAAGAAGACATTGGTAAAGCGCTTGCTTTTTACGCAGAAGCCATTGAAGCCAATCCTAACATGAGTCCTGCCTACCTTCGCAGAGGAAAACTCAATATGGAGCTTGGCAATTACAATGAAGCACTGAATGACTTGTTTATTTACCGGAATCAACAACCACAGTGTCCGCGCGTGTTGCTTTACTTGTCGCGCATTTCCATGAATTTGTTTTTAGAATCGAACGACGAATACCACCGAAACAATGCACGTCGTTATTTGGATTGGTCCATTCAAAAGAACCTGCACTACTCTATTTTCCGCATCAACGACAATTGAGGTTTTCAACTCACGCGGAGGCCAATGACACAGATGTCATCAATTTGCTCCTGATCGCCTTTCCACTCCAAAAAAGACTGTTCAATATGATGTTTTTGTCCGTGCATAGGCCCTTGGCGAATGTCCAACAACAACTTGCGGAACCTGGAATACAGGAATTTTTTGCCTCGTCCAGCACCTCCGATTTGATCGGGATATCCATCTGTAAATAGGTAAATCTGATCACCTTTTTGCAATTGAATTTCTTTCGAGGTAAATGGTTCTTTTGCCCCCATAAACCATCCGATAGGTTGCAAATCACCTTTAATTTCCATGAGTTCATCCTTACGCACAATCCATACTGCTGCATAGGCTCCGCTAAATTGCATTTGCTTGAGTTTCGGATCATATACAACCAAAGCCAATTCCATCCCATCGCGGGGTGTGGCTCCATCTTCACTTGTCCTTAAACTGCGCATGAGCGAATGATGTAGCTCATCCAATATTCGGTTAGGTTCATGAATCTTTTTTTCAATGATGATTTCATTGAGCAGCGTGATGCCAATCATGCACATGAATGCCCCCGGAATGCCATGTCCGGTGCAATCTGCACACACGCCGTACATTTTACCGTCTACCTGACTAAACCAGTAAAAATCGCCGCTTACTACATCACGTGGTTGGTAATACACAAAGGATTCAGGAATGATGGATTTTATCTCCTCATCAAACCGAATCATGCTGTGTTGAATCCGACTGGCATACCGCACACTGTCTTGCATTTCTTTATTCCGTTCCTCCAACAACCGGTTCTGATTGCGCATGATTTGATTGTAACGCAACAATTCATTTCGATAGAAAAACAACATCAAGAAACAACTGGTGAAAAGAATACACATGTTGATCCAGAAAATCACCTCCACTGCTTCGTTCTTCATCACAACGGGAATGAAGGTTTGCAAAGCTCGTGCTGTAAGGAATCCGGTTAAACTCAAAGCTGCCATCACCACAATGGAACCGATGCGATCGAAAAAAACCAAAGGTGAGATGCAGATCAATAAATCCAAAAATTCAATTCCTGCTTTTGGACCCATCAATACAGCCATCGTGTTAAAGAACAAGAGCAGGAAAACCATCACAAACCATCTGGCGGTTTGAAAATGTCCTTTGGATTGCAGGAAAAAAGTAAACAGTAAAATCAATTGTCCGGTTAGATTCGGAACCATAAATCCAAATCCCACGCCTCGCAATACATTCAGAAGGAATAAAAAGGCAAAACTGATTACCCCCATCAAACACATGCTGTTCAACAACCTTATTTTCCGGACTTCATGCGGATCGGTTTGTTGCGTGACTCCTATGGCTATGATGTGTTTAAACAAGCAGCGTTTTTCCTTTAATCTAGGAAAAATGATTGAGATTAATCGATCGTTTCTCCGAAAAGGTCGTAAGGATCGGCAGAAGTAATTTTTACCTGTACGAAATCACCAATGCGCAGGTAATTTTCGGGGGCAGTGATGTGTACTTCGTTATCTACTTCGGGTGAATCAAATTCCGTGCGGCCAACAAAGGTTTTACCTTCTTTACGGTCTACAAGAACTTTATACACCTGTCCCACTTTTGCAGCATTCAGATCGGCAGAAATCCCTTGTTGAACCTCCATGATCTCGTTAGCTCTTCGGCTTTTTTCTTCGGCCGGTACATTGTCCTCCAAGGCATGCGCCGTGGTATTTTCTTCATGCGAATAAGTGAAAACGCCCAAGCGATCAAAACGCATTTCTTCCACCCAATGCAACATTTCTTCATGTTGTTCGAGCGTTTCACCGGGGTAGCCTGATATCAAAGTTGTGCGAATAGCAAGGCCGGGAACTTTATCGCGGATTTTGTTAACCAAATCTGTAGTTTTTTGGTGCGTGGTTCCGCGTTTCATGCTTTTGAGCACAGGATCCGAAATATGCTGCAAGGGCATATCAAGGTAGCGACAAATATTTTCTCTTTCGTTCATGACATCCAACACATCTTCAGGAAATCCGGAAGGAAAAGCATAATGCAAACGAATCCAATCGAGACCGGGAACATCGCTTAACCTACGCATCAATTCAGCCAATTTGCGTTCCTTATACAGGTCCAATCCATAATAGGTTGAATCTTGTGCAATCAGCAATAACTCACGCGTACCTTGACGTACAAGATCTTCGGCACGAGTCACCAATTCTTCTATGGGAGTGGAAATGTGTTTTCCACGCATCAAAGGAATGGCGCAGAAAGAACATGGACGATCACAACCTTCGGATATTTTAAAATACGCATAGTGCTGCGGCGTAGTCAGCAGGCGTTCACCGACCAGTTCGTGTTTATAGTCGGCTTTAAGTGTCTTGAGCAATCGTGGCAATTCGCGGGTTCCAAACCAAGCATCGACTTCGGGAATCTCTTTTTCCAACTCATCACGGTAGCGCTCACTCAAACATCCGGTAACGAAAACTTTTTCGACATATCCCTTTTTACGTGCATCCGCAAACTGCAAAATGGTATTGATGCTTTCCTCTTTGGCGTTGTCGATAAATCCACAGGTATTGATAATCACAATAGAAGCATCATCTTGCTTGCTTTCATGCTCTACCTCAAAGCTATTGGCTTTCAGCTGACCCATCATTACCTCCGAATCGAAGATGTTTTTGGAACATCCAAGGGTAATGACATTGACTTTATTCTTTTTGAGGGTTTTGGTTTTCATGCGGCAAATATCCGCAAAAAAGACGATTCTTAAGGCTTGATTTCAATACGAAATGGACGGTAAGCATGTCCGGGAACATCCAGCATCACATAATAAAACCCATCTTCAATTTGCAATCCGGAAAGTTGGATGGTTCCTTTTGCGCTAAAACTGCGGTGTACAACCTCTTCCCCATCGGCATTGAACAAGCGGAATTCACATTTTC
>JBIKKU010000136.1:0-7602 GCA_044360245.1 Flavobacteriales bacterium
ACTCTATTTTGCCTCAGCAGGCATTAATGCATTGCTTGAAGCATTTTCTGCCTCCTACCATCTGGAAGTGAAACGAAAATTTTACAAACAACAATTGTGGAGTCTCGGATTATTGTTCTTCTTTTTGTTGCTCAGCATTTTGCTGACACTAATTTCATCGCTCGGACAAATGCTCATCGATAGCCTCAGTGAAAACGAAATTTTCGGAGGGAATTTCAATTGGTTTATCATGACCTCCTTCAAAAACATTTTGCTCATCGGACTTTATTACGCGGCAATTACCACACTATACAACATCGGACACACCGAAAAAACAAAATGGAAATTCTTTTCGGTTGGCGCAACAGCTGCTGCGCTTGGAATTTTACTCATGCAAAAAGGATTTTCATTTTACCTCACTTACGTTGCCAAATTCGATAAACTGTATGGACCATTAGGTGCTGCCATCGGATTTCTTTTGTTTTTTTATTATTTATTCTACATCCTTATTATTGGTTTTGAATTAAATGTCGCCATTCACCATGCCAAAAAAACACGCATCAAAAAAGACCTCATTTCATCCAACACCGACTAATACTTTTTCCATGAAAAGCATTTTCTTTTTCGTATTGAGCGTTATTTGTCTTCAAGCAAGCGGACAATTTTACGATCCCCTCATGCCTCCGAACACCTACCGGAGTAAAGACAATCCAAACTATTGGAAAAATCGTCCACCATACCCGGGTTACTGGCAACAAGATGTGCATTACACCATTAAAGCGGGTGTGGATGAGCGCACCGGAATCATCGATGGAACTTTGCATTTGGTGTATACCAACAATTCACCCGATGATTTGAATGTGGTGTTTTTTCACCTTTATCAAGAAGCATTCACCCCCGGATCCTACGCCCATAAACTGGTGCAAGCAAACAACGCAGAATACGGATTTGGTCCATATGAGAAAAAAGGACTCGGTATTGAAGTATCATCCCTGATTAGCGATGGACACGAATTAAAAACAGAACAAGACAATACCATTCTAAAAGTATTTCTTGAGAAACCAATCAAGAGCGGAACATCGGTTGACTTCCACATCAAGTTCAAAACCTATTTTGATGGTCAGCGCGGAATGCCCCGTAGATTCAAGCAATTTGGCACATCACAGGGTCCACACTTTGATGGCGTACACTGGTACCCGCGTATTGCAGTGTACGATCGTAAGTTCGGTTGGTGTACCGACCAACATCTTGGAAAAGAATTTTACGGTGATTTTGGTTGTTGGGATGTTGAACTCACTTTTGCATCCAATTACATCGTTGAAGCAACAGGAAATCTCCTCAACCGTTCGCAGGTATTGCCACAGGAGTTGCGTCAACGTTTAGACATCACCAATTTTAAAAATCCGGTAACGCAAGTCAGTACCGTTATCCCCTACGATTCCACTGAAAGAAAAACATGGATTTTTCACGCTGAAAACGTGCATGATTTTGCATTCACTGCCGATCCAACCTATCGCATTGGAGAAGCCACATGGAATGGCATACAGGTAATTTCTCTTGCACGCGAAGAGAATGCATGGAAATGGCAAAACGCTGCGGAATATTCTGCAAAGGTGATTGAAACCTACTCTCGCGATTTTGGGATGTACACGTATCATAAAATGGTTGTTGCCGATGCCGAAGATGGAATGGAATATCCGATGCTGACACTTGATGGAGGATTCGATCCGAATTACCGCGGACTGCTTGCACACGAAATCGGACACAACTGGTTTTTTGGTCAGGTTGGAAACAACGAAACCTACCGCGCATGTTTGGATGAAGGCTTTACACAATTTCTCACTGCATGGTCTTTGGAAAACATCGATGGCGATACCATCATCAAAGCTCGTCCTTCGAACAGTTACGTCAACCGTTTCCGTAATTACGATTTGGTACGCGAAACATCTGTTTACAATCAATACATCATTGCTGCTTCCGAAGGGGAAGATGCTTTTTTGAATACGCATTCGGACGATTTTGAAAGCGCGTTGGGTCATGGCGGTGGATACCGTCAGGTGTATTACAAAACCGCAACGATGCTTTACAATTTGCAATATGTACTTGGCGATGAATTGTTCCTTGCAGCCATGCAACATTATTTTCAGCAATGGAAAATTGCACATCCCTATATCGAAGATTTCCGCAACAGCATCATTCAATACACGAAAGTCGATTTAAACTGGTTTTTCGATCAATGGCTGGAGACTAAAAAAACCATTGATTACAGCGTAGAAAAAGCAAGGTTTGGAAGTAAGCCGAATGAATACGAAATCAAATTCCGACGCATCGGAGAAATGCACATGCCCATTGATTTTGTTGTGGTAACCGAAAACGACTCTATGTACCATTTCCATATTCCGAATACATGGTTTGTGAAAAAAACCAATGCAACGGTTTTACCAAAATGGACAGGTTGGGGTAAACTGAATGAAGATTATGTAGCCATAGTAACTGTTCCGGGTGTCATTAAAGACATCATCATTGATCCAAGCAATCGATTGGCGGATATCAATCAAATCAACAACCATTTGAAAATGCCGGTTGCGTATAAATTCGATTCACGCATTTCCAACGCACCTGATATTCATAAATACGAAGTATTTGTCCGTCCCGAATTATGGTACAATGGGTACGACGGCATTAAACCGGGAATGCATGTCAACGGAAATTATTTGCGCAATAAACATGTGTTTGATTTAACGCTTTGGCTCAATACAGGTTTCCTAAACAGAATTCCGACTTATGTAGAAAATTACGAAGGAGTGAACAATGAATTCGATCCGGTTAATGTGCGCTTACGTTACGAAAATTCACTCTACAAAACACTGGGCAAAGGCAAATGGTGGTTCGAAGGCGCAGTAATGGAAGGTTTAAAAACCGGCACCATCGGAATGCAGCGTTTCAGCAAATCAGGCAAAGTTCAGTTGTACGGTTACTACAAACTCATGTACCGCAAAGACACTTCCGACCTGAATTATTTATTGTATCCTGAAGAATGGATTGCCGATAAATTCAACAACACACTGAACATTGGTTTGGTAAAATCCTATGCATTTAAAGGTGGAAACGGTAGCGTACATTTTAAAATGAAAACTACAGGTCCGGGAAGCGATTACGATTATACTCAATTGAACATGACTTCCATTCACCAATTCCGCCTTTGGAAAATGCAATTGCGCACACGCCTTTTTGCCCAATACGGAACCGGAACTAACCTTGCAAGAGAAAGTGCATTGTTCATGGCCGGTGCAAATCCGGAATCGCTTATGGGCAGCAAATACACACGTTCTATCGGGTTTATGGATTACGATTGGACAGGTTCTTACGGTGCTTCTTTAAATCATTTTCAGGCAGGAGGAGGTTTAAACCTTCGCGGATATGCAGGATACCTTGTTCCGGAGGAAGATTCCCTTGGCAACATTACTTACCATTATGCCGGAAATTCGGGTGCTTCCATTTCTGCTGAATTGGATTTGCGAAACCTCATCGGATGGAAACCCTACCGTTTAAGTCAGATTTTTGGTCTGGATGTTTACCTCTTCGCCGACGCAGGTATAATGAACAAAGACAATTCAGGAAAATCGTTCATCTTCACCAAACTTAGGGCTGACGCGGGTGTTGGAACTGCATTAACGATAAAAAACTGGGGACCATTAAACCTCCAGCCGCTCACCATTCGTTTTGATATGCCGCTGTTTTTGAATGCGATTCCGGCAAATGAATCTGATTATTTTGCTTTCCGTTGGGTGCTTGGAATTAGCCGTTCATTCTAATTCCGATTTTTGAAAACAAGCGCACAACGAGTTTATTGATCTCCTCCGAAACACGCAGGCGATAAACCAAAACAGCAAAAACCAAAAGCAAAACAAAACTCTTCATGGCAATGTTCAGCAATCCGAACATTGCCATGCTTTTGAGCGACATGTCCGCCGTGATTTGAATGACATCAGGCAAGAAAATACCCAGCAACCCGGGAATAATCAGGCACACCAAAACTTTAGCGGAATTGGCATGGAATGGACTCAACCGGTATTTACGGAAGAGGAAAATTCCTTTCATCAGGTTATACACCAACATACAAAATGCTGTTGCAATGGCCGCACCAACGGCACCAACAATTGGAATGAGTATAAAATTGGTGAGAATGGCCAATATCACCAAGATGGAATTAAACAACAAATTGTACCGATAATATGGCGTTGCTGCCAAAATCACTCCATTGATGGAAGTCACCAAATCGAAAAGGCGTCCGATTCCTAAAAACAAAAACACATAAAATGCGCTGGAAAAATCTTTGGGATAAATCTGCAGGAAGGTTTTAAAATTTACCAGAATCAAAAGGAAAATAAATCCACCTAACAAAAACTGATGCAAGGAATTGTTCTGATACAATTTTTGAATACCCGGCCAATCGTTTTCATGTGTCTTCTCACTTACCAAACCTGCTGAAATATTCACCAGAGAACGCGCAGGCAAATTGATAACTGTTACCATGTAAGATGCAATGAGATAGAATACTACTTCGGCACTGCCAAGTATTGCGCCAATCATAACGGCATCAATTTTATTGACCAAAATATTTATTCCGCTATCCAATACAAGGTAAATCCCATATCGGGTGAGTTCCCAAAATTCCTTTTTATTGGCGGGAACCTTCATTTGCAAAGTCGCGAAACCTTTCATCACGATGAACATCACCAGGAATTGCGATAATTGTCCTAAGGTGTAGTACAAAAACAAACCGTGAAAATCGATGATTTGGTAATAAAACAATCCTGCACCGATTAGGTACACAATGCGTATATACACTTCATTGAAAAAGGCACCCAAACTATTTCTGAACTGTGCAATGGCGATTCCGTTCAGGGAACGGAAATAGGTCATGGACGCCGCATTCACAAACAGCAAGAGCACCAGATATCCAACTTCCATGGACAGCTCTTTAGTAACCTTATCCAAAAACCATTCGCCAAAAAAAAGCAGGAACAATCCTAAAATGGCCATACCTACTGTCGGGAAAACCCATGAAATAAAATTGAGTTCCGGCAATCGGCCTTCCGATCTGAATTTAGGTGTAAAGCGAACCGCAATGGAAATGGCACCAAAATTTAGTCCCTGCGAAAAAATAGTACCCCAGGTCAGAATCAATTGCAGCAAACCATACATCTCCTTGGGTTCTCCTTCCCCCCAAAGCACACGCACCACCCATAGCGTATGGAAAGCACCAATGGCAAAACCAATCACCAGATTAAGTGCGCTGTAAATTCCTTGTTTGGCTACAATCCCCATAATTGAATCGGCTATAAAACTAATCAATATTGACTGACCATGCTCATTCCCAAGAGAGGGGCATTTTATCTATCTTGCAGCTCTAATTCAAAGGGTATGACACTCCGTGAACAAATGGATCAAAACGGCTGGATTTGGGAAAAGGCCGTGTTTTCTAAGGAAGAGATTGCTCAAATTCGTCAGTGGGCCATAGAAGGGAAGAAAAAAAACCCGAAAGGCGACCTCTTTCAGGATGAAAATCTGTGGAAAGTGCTCATGGACGACCGCATCCTAAAAATTGTTAAACAAGTGATTGGAGAAAATCCGGTGTATTTCGGTGATTCCAATATTTCGTTTGATGTGAGCGATAACGGCTTCCACAAAGACAATGTGGATCGATTCAATCCCGAAGGCGGTGACTGGAAAGGTCCGTACACCATTATCCGCATGGGAATTTACCTGCAAGACCATACCCAACACAGCGGTGGAATTACCCTGCGTGAAAAATCCCATAAAGTTCCAGGTGTAGGTCACGGAAAAATCCTCAATGTGCGCTCTGCAGAAGGAGATGTTTTGTCGTGGTTTCTCACCACCACACATTCTGCCAATGCGCATGTTTTAAATTTTGCACCCAATTGGCATTTGCATCCGCGTCTTGTTCGTCGCATTCCAAAATTCCTCGTACAACCAAAAATCCGCCCGAGAATTGCTTTGTTCTTTTCCTGGGCAGTTAACGACGATAAACTTCAGCGCTTCACGGAATATTTAAAGACACGTGAATATGGTGTTGAACGCTGGAGAAATTCAGTTTATCCCGCAGACCGCATTGAAGCTGCAAAACAAAAAGGTGTGACCGTTCTCGATTTCCGTGCAGAAGCTGAAAAGATCGACCTCAACAAAGCATCCAAAGAACACATTGAAAAATAAACAATGAAATCGATTTCGCTCAACGATTATTTCAACAAAAAAAACCGCTGGACATTGCGTTTACTTGGTCTGGAAAATTTTCAGATGGAACGCAAAGAAGAAAAAGTAGAAGCGGAGTACAACCTCGACAAATACAAGAAATTGCTTGAACGCGGTTTCACAGATATTGAATTGGCCAAACAAAGTGAATGGGCCGATTACGGATTAACGCAAAACGATCCCTTCTTCATTTCTTTTGGAGATGAGATTTTTGAAACATCCGTTCAGCAATCGCGCAATACCTTTCACGATTTGCTTACACATACCATTCGCGAACATGCACAAGGAAAAAACCTCTGCGAACTTGGATGCGGGTACGGGTTTAACCTTTCCTTTTTCAAAAATGAATTTTCGACTTATGGCGGAGACTACTCCGAAAACGCCGCCATTCTTGGTCGCCAATGCGGGATGGATGTGGTGCAATTCAACTACTATAAAGACAGTGATTACGATCTCATTCGTCCTGACTCCACGGTTTTCACTTGCCATTCTTTGGAACAAATTCCGGATGCAACTTCCGTGATTGAAAGTTTAAGAAAACGAAAATCAGCGGTAAACAGGGTCATTCATCTTGAACCAACCGTTTTGCAATCGCGCGAAAATCTTTTCGGCATGATGCGCAATCGTTATATGGAATTGAACGATTACAACAGAAATCTGTATCAGCTGCTGCACGATGCCAAGGACATAAATGTGATTGCCTACAAGCAAGACATCTTCGGATTAAACCCATTAAACTCTTCCAATCTATTTGTTTGGGAGTTTAAGTGATTATTCTACATCCTCTGCTTTTAAGGGATGACCTTTGCTTAAATCCCGTGTTGCCTTTTTTCCTTGGATAATGGAAAAATAGCGCGGATGTAAACCATGCGCAGGACGAATCACTTTGGTGTTTTGCTCAGTGAAAACTTCGCCTTTTTTTACATCAGCAGAAACGTAAATCGAACGCTTAAATTCAAGACTCTTTTTCTCTTTTTCAGAAAGGTCGTAAGATACTTTTCCCAATCCCAACCAAGCTTTTTCGGATTCTTCCACGAGCAATTTCATTTCATGGGGCTCCATGGAAAATGCCGAATCGACACCTCCATCTGCTCTTCGCAAAGTGAAATGTTTTTCGATCACCACGGCACCTAATGCCACTGAAGCAATAGCAACGCCAACTCCCATCGTATGGTCTGATAATCCTACTTCAACACCGAAACGTGCACGCATGTCGGGAATTGTCAAAATATTCGTGTTCTCCGGAGATGCGGGATAGGTGCTTGTACATTTAAGAATAACCAATTGTTTGCATCCTGCATCTTTAAGCACTTGGATGGATTCGGTGATGTCATCCATAGATGCAAC
>JBIKKU010000097.1:0-9159 GCA_044360245.1 Flavobacteriales bacterium
TCGAGCGGTGGCACAGATTTATACAAACCGGAAACAAAATTGGCGGTTGAATTTTTTCCATCGGCAGAGGAGCCACTGTCCCAAACGGTGACTTTATCAATCTTGATGTTCTTGATGGCTTCGCTTTGCAGTTTTACCAATTCAGGAAGCTTATCGGCAATCATAATCATTACCGCATCGCGCGAATTGTTTCCTGCTGCTTGCACCAATTGCTGGAATCCTTCTGCTTGTTTGGAAAGAATTTCGAAAATACCTTTCGCTTCTGCTTCCATTTTCAGGAAGATGGCATCGGCCTCACCTTTAGCGCGAATCCTTGTTTTTTCGGCTTCTGCGGCAGCTTCAATTTCCACGCGACGTTTTTCGATTTCGGCAGGAATCAGGATATCGGCGTTACGTGAAGCTTGGTCACGTTGTGCACGCACTTGTTCTGCATCACGTTCTGCGGAATACGATTCTTCGAGTGCTTTTGCTTGTTTTACTTTTTCGGCAGCCATTGCTTTACGTAAGGCTTCTGCTTCCGCTTCGCGACGATCGGCTTCGGAACGTGCAATATCAATACGTGCTTTATTTTCTCCTTCTACCGCTTTTGCATTCGCTTCGGAAGTCGCAATACGTTCAGACGATTTTGCATCGGCCTCACCCACTTTGGCTTTGGCGTCGGCATTGGCAATTTGAATACGTTGTTCCTGATCGGCATTGGCTTCACCAATTTTTGCTTTCGAATTTGCTTCAGCCACACGAACACGTTGTTCCTGCACTGCGTTTGCTTCACCAATGGAACCATCACGGTTTTTCTCGGCAACCGAAATACGTGCATCATTGATGGCTTTGGCTGCCGCTTCTTTACCTAATGCTTCGATATAGCCCGACTCATCCTTGATGTCCGTAACGTTTACGTTAATCAGTTTCAATCCGATTTTTTTCAATTCGGCTTCTACATTGGTAGAAATGTTCGCCAGAAATTTATCGCGGTTGCTGTTGATTTCTTCAATGTCCATGGTGGCTACCACTAGACGCAACTGACCGAAAATAATGTTTTGTGCAAGATCATACACATGCTTCGGATCCAGTCCTAACAAGCGTTCTGCGGCGTTTTCCATTACACCCGGTTCTGTGGAAATACCCACGGTAAAACGTGAAGGAACATCCACACGAATGTTTTGCCGCGACAAGGCATTGGTAAGGTTTGCTTCAATAGCCAAAGGTTTCAAATCGAGGAAAGCATAGTCCTGAAAAACCGGCCAAACAAATGCTGCACCACCGTGGATACATTTTGCAGTTCTTCCGCCTTCTTTGTCTTTTCCGACTTTACCAAACACCACCAGAATTTTATCGGATGGACATCTTTTGTAGCGTTTTAATACCTGGAAAAAAATGATGACAACCAAAATTGCCACCGCTACGAGGGCAATCAGGATAAACTGTCCGGAATCGAAATTCATGTTCATGGTTTATTTAGAAAAAGGTTCAACAACGAGAATGTGACCCGAAATAACTTCTGTCACTTTAACAACTTGTCCGAATTGCAAATCGGTATCAACATCGGTTAGCGCATCCATTTCGCGCAAGGCTCCTTGAAGTTTAATGGAAACTTTACCCATGGTTGAACGTGAAGCTCCGATTTTCAAATAAACTTCACCAACAGAACCAATGGCATTGTCGGGAACCAAAGTGCCGCTTTGTTGCATTTTGCTCATGGCATAAAACATATACGCCATCAAAAACATCATACCCAAGCCACAACCTATGGAAACCAATAAGGTCCAAATCAAAGCCAAATCGCCTTTTACACAAGCTAGTCCGACCCAAGAGAAAACCGTGAAAAAACCGACAAGTCCGCGGAAAGTAAAAAACTGAAAAGCGCCGTCTCCATCAATATCATCAGGCATTCCGTCGTGGTCTGCATCTACACCGAGGAAAGTGGTGATAAACATGATGACAAAAAAGATCGAAGAAATAATTGCAGAGCCCCAGTATATCTTTTCGATACCCGTTAAGGCATTCCACCATTCAAGCATAATTTAGATTTTGGTTCATTCAAATATAGCAAAGCAGAAGCCTTGTCTCGGCATGAAAAGGAAACAATTTTTAGCTTATTTCAGACACGAACACCGATGACCAGAATGTCATCTACTTGCTCATAATTTCCTTTCCACTTCTCAATCATGTCGCTAAGACGAAGGCCTTGATCGACCATAGAAAGCGCGTTGATGGATAAAAGGTAATCGCGGAATTTACTGTACATTAATTTTTTTCCTTCGGGACCACCAAACTGGTCGGCAAATCCATCGGAGAAAATATAAATGCAATCGTTTTTCTGCAATTGCATTTTATGATTGGTGTACAATTTCGATCCCGGTTCAAATGCACCAATGGCAAACTTATCGGCTTTGATTTGGTGGATTTGACCCTCGCGAACCACATACAACGGATTGTTTGCTCCGGCGTATTCAAGCTCCATGGTTTGGGTATTGAGCGAACACAAAGCAAGGTCCATACCGTCGCGTACCGAATTGTTTTCTGCGTTTTTATTCAATGCTTCGCTCGACAGCTTATTGAGGTCGTCGAGGATTTTACCGGGTTGTGAATGTCCATGCTCTTTTACAGCCTGATTCAAGGCATTCGAGCCCACCAAACTCATAAAGGCTCCCGGAACACCATGTCCGGTACAATCTACTGCGGCAAACAAAACCTGGTGATCGCGCTTGTGGAACCAATAGAAGTCTCCAGAAACAATGTCCTTGGGTTTAAACAACACAAAAGATTCCGGCAGCATGTTACGCACCTGATAATCGGGTGGCAAAATGGAATCTTGCAGACGTTTCGCATAGCGGATACTATCGGTAACGTCTTTATAAAGTTCTTCGAGTTTTTGACGTTGTTTTTCGATTTCCTCTTTCTGACGAACAACTTCTTCGGTTCGTTCAATTACTTTTTGTTCGAGGATGCGTTCGTTTTCGGCAAGATCATCGCGCATTTTAAGCAGGGCATGTCCTAAAACATCATCCTTGCTCAACGGCTCATAATTGAAATTGAAATTTCCGATACCCACTTGTTTGGAAAACTCGGTAGTGCGGCGAAATCCATCAACCAGGTTATTCAAGGCCACTACCATTTCACCCACCTCATCGTCGGATGGTTTCATGCGTTGGTTTGGAATAACACCGCGTCCCATCATTTGCAACATGGTTTTGAGGTTGGAAACCGGACGCACAATGGAGCGTGAAGTAAATGTTGCAATAAGTATAGACCCAATCACCAGAACCATTCCTGCAAAAACCAAAAGCAGAATTAGAAAATTGTAAGATTCGATCGTGTTCTGCGAAGATTCAATTTGCGATCTGCGGGAATTGCTCAAACGCAATTCCTGACGGTTTTTCAAATCCTCCAATCCAAATAAAACCAGCTTGGTTTGTACATCAACGTCTCCGTCTGTTTCCACCAGAAACCTTGCCATCAAAGCCTTTTCAGGATTGTCGTAGTCTTTGAAATTGACCAAAGAATCGCGAATCTCTTTGTGCAATTCAAACAATGCTCCGATGTCATCAAAAACCTTGGTGATGATTTCCACTTCCTTATCGGGCCAGTGTTTGGTGTACATGTTGATCTTTTCCTGGATCGAAGGAATTTCCTTATCGGTAAGGTTGAGCAAACGAAGTTTATCCGGATTATCCTCGCGCGATTGTTCTGTAGCCCACTTTGTAATCAGCGCTTTCGATTCTTGCACATCATTGCTCAACTCAATGATGAGGTTGAGTGATGGGGTTTCGATATTGGTGATTTGTTCGTTGAGCTGTTTGGATTGTTCGAAGATTTCCAATCCACCTACCACATTTTGTATGGTAATTAAGAAAATGACAACAATGGAGAAGATGACTACTCCAAAGCTAATCCCGATTTTACGACCAATGGTAAATCTGAAGTTCATCGAGGGCTACTTTATTCGTCAGTTTTTTTGCCTTCCTGCAACTTCTTTTTAATCTCCTCAAAGCGTTGATGTTCCTCCGCTTCGTTCAACTGATAGTGAATACCACTTATTCCGGTGGCAATTTCAACTTTATCAATCGATTGGCAGTTTTCAATCTGCCATGCGCGGTACAAGTGAGGTTTGGAAATCAAAAACAATTTGACGCATTCGTCTTGTGCTTTTACGATTTCTTCGAGCGGTGTTCCGGCATCGAGTCCGAGTAATATTTCCACTCCTTTATTGTAATATAAAATTCCAATTTGATAGTGCGCCAAACAATTGTTTGAATCGAGTTCAATCACCTTTTTGTAAACCGCCACTGCAGAGTCGAAATATTGTAGCGAACGATCGTCCATGCGGTTATACAACTTTACCAAAATGGTTGCAAGTGCGTTGTAATAATCGACATCCTGTTTTTTCAAATCGGTTCCGGGGAAAGCACGGAGCATCCAATTGCGGTATACGACATAAAATTTTTCTGACTCGCGGTAATTTGCGGTATCCATCAATACCACGGCATTGTTGTAATAGGAAATGATGAGTGATTTGATGTTGCTGTTGTTCTTGGCAGTGTTTTCTCCATTGTTTCCTTCGAGTTCGTTGGATTTCATAAAGGATTCAATGGCAATCGGGCGCTTATTGGAATTTCTGTTTTCCTTTTCAATCACACGGAAATAGTCGCGGTAAATGAAACCACGCAAATGCCATGTGAAAGGATCTTTTGCTTCTTCCGGGTTAGCAATGGCGCTATCAATATACGAAGCGGCCTTAACGATATCGCTAGCCTGATACGCCTCTAGTGCCTTATTCATATACGGAGCCTGAGCCCATACACCTAAAGTGAAGAGGAAGAATAATGATATGTGGATAAACCTTAACATGTTATTCTACTTTGGATGCCAGATTTTCAAGTTTGGAACCAATCACCAACTTATGCTTAGAAGCATTGGTTTTACTTAGTTCATAGGATTGTTTGTGGTCTTTGATTACAAAATTGATAATGGATCCGTCTCTTAATTTTCCTTCTTTTTCGGTAACGATTAATGTGCTTTTCGTTTTAAATTTTTTAACCAGATCTCCGACTTTATCACTGTTATCGGGCGTAACCACCAGAATGTGACAAGCTGAGATATCGCTAAAATTGGTAAAGTTTTTGATTTTAATGGACTGCGAACCCACGGCCTTGTTGGAATATTTGGTTGTAAGCTCGTTGTATAAAGGAGATTCGCCAAAAACGCCAATGAAGAAATCCCCTTGTTTGAATTCCTTTGGCCAGTCCACAAGGGTTGCAAATTGATATACATACAATGCTTTCAGTCGGACATGCGTATCCTTATCGTTCTGTTGCCAAACCATGTTCCAGGACATGTTCGGCAAAGCCAGAATTAGTATGAGGATCAGTCTCTTCATGTTTTTACTGCAAGCAGCAAAGGATTGTTTCGCAATATAACAAATATTTACTGTTGACCTTTATGGCTAAAACTGTGCCAAAACGCAGATTTACTTGAGAATATACTTCGGAAGCGCGTCGTTTCCGTGTCCCTTTTTCTTGGCTTTCCTAGCCTCCTTGCGCTTCTTTCTTGCCAGTTTTCGCTCGTTGTAGCTAAAATCCTTGTTTCTGGATTGCTTGCGTTTTACCCGCTTGTCTTTGCGCTCTTGTTTGGTCAATCGTCTGCGTTTTCCATAGCCTTTTCCTGCCTTGGTCGTTTTTTTGCGTCGGCCTTCTTTAAACGTGTCTTTATCTTTCGGCGCCTTACTTTTTCGGCTTCCTTTGAAAGTGTCTCCTGTATCGGATTTACGCTTCTTCCCGGAACTTCCTTTGAATGGATCTTTTCCCGCTTTGCCTTTTTTGCGGCCTTTTTGTTCGAAGGAATCTTTGGTAACGATTCTGGGCTTTCGTTTCCCTCCTTTGAAGGTGTCGCCCGTTTTGCTTTGTTTTTTTGACCTCCCACCGGAAAACACATCCTTTTGTTTGCCTCCTGAGGGTTTTCGTGACTTTCCTTTAAACGTATCGGAAGATTGCTTTTTCCGTTTTACAGGCTTGGCCTTAAAGGTTGAGGATGTTTTATGTTTTTTCTTCTTGCCTTTGCTGTTAAACGTTTCTTTGCCATCGCGTGTTTTTGCGCGTTTGCCTTGTTGCGCCTGAACACCTTGGCACAAGAACAACAGCACGAACAGCAGAGCAAAACGAATGAACATCAGAAGTATTTTTTCAGCGTATAATGCAAACCATAAACCACTTCTGCCATCCTTTTGTAATCAAGGGTTTCGGGGGTATCTCCGGCCGTGTGGTAATTGGCATTTCGCATAAAAGCGGTATCGGTAATCATCAAGGCAGTAAAACCAAAAAACCAATAATTCAGGTGATCCGAAAAATCGACACCGGCCAAAGCAGGCGGAGCGATAAGCATTTCCACTGGTAATTCAGAGCCGCGACGAATGCCTTTTTTAAATTTTCGGGAAATTCCTCTGTTTCCGTTTTTAGAGACTACCGCAATAAAATCTCCTTCATTGGGATACAGCCAACGCAAGATGGGCAATGGATAATGTTGCGAATTTTTCTCATCGCTGAAATATCCAATCATTTCCAAAGACACCATCAATCGCACATCCACTTTTGCATCGGCCATGGATTTTGCATGCACATAACTTCCCATGGCTTTGGTTCGGAAATACGGAGGTTCTTCGAGGGTATAAAAAACAAATTCAAGGCAATGTTCCAGGGTATCACCCTTGCTTTTAAAACGCCTTGCCAATTCGATCAATCCTGCAACACCACTGGCATTATCATCGGCTCCCATCTGCTCATCACATACATCGTAATGAGCACCGATCACAATTCTGGGTTTGGTGGTATCGCCATAAAAAGCAATGATGTTGTGGTACGTTTTTTTATTCGACATGAAGGATTGCTGACGGTGCTTATAGCCTATGGAATCCAGTTCTTTTTCAATGTAAACCGATGCTTCCTCCAGTGCCTGAATGTTTTGGTAATTGCGCGGTGCAGAGGTAGAGGTTAATCCGAGAACATGTGCTTTCAACCTATTCGGCATCTCAGGAGATTCGGCCCGAACAAGGTTGGATAAAAACAAAAATGTGACCGCAAAACCAATTACGATCACATTTTTTTTTAAAATTTTTTTTGAATTATTTACCTGCATTGGCAGCGGCTGTTTGGGGTACCAAGGTTTGTACATCGCGATCGAATAAATACAATCCTCCTTTATCGGTACCAATCATACGCAACTTATCCATAATGGTTCTGGCGAGTGCTTCTTCTTCAATTTGTTCTGCAACGTACCATTGCATGAAATTGTGTGTGGCATAATCCTTCTCCTTCAAACAAACATCTACCACCTTATTGATTTCGGCAGAAACAACCACTTCGTGTCCCAATAATTTTTCGAAAACCGTAGTGAGGTCTTTAAAGTTTTGCGGTGGTTTAGGAAGTGCAGGTATGATGGCTTGTCCGCCACGCTCGTTCACATACTTCACCAACTTGAGCATATGCATACGCTCTTCATCCGAATGCTGGTATAAAAACTGCGCCGTTCCATTAAAACCATTGGTTTCAGCCCAAATGGCCATGGCCAGATAAATTTGCGAAGATTGTGCTTCGATTTCAATTTGCGTATTCAGCGCCAGTTCAACTTTCTTGGGTAACATAAAAACAGGATTTACAAGTACAAACAAATATACACTTTGCTTTGTTCTGAAATCCGTTTTTGATGTGCGAAAATGCGCTTAACGCTCCAGGATGAAAGTTCCCGTTTTCTGTTTGGCCTGACCGTATTCGTCGATGTAGCGACAGACATACAAATAAGTGCCTTGTGATACAGGGTTTCCACTCATATCGTTTCCATCCCAACTGAAATTCGCTTGGTTGGAAGTAAACAAGGTTTTACCTGTTTTTCGGTCGATGATATCAATGTGCATTTCAGCAATACCTGAAGCTGACTTAATCACAAACACATCGTTAATACCGTCGCCATTCGGACTCATCACGTTGATCAATTCCACATAAGACGGTTCCTGAACAACAATGGTTCTGGTTTCTGTAGAGCTATTGCCTTTCTTGTCTTTAACGGTCATTGTAACGGTATATTCACCCGGCACTTCAAAGACATGATTTGGCGCTAATTCCGAAGATGTCGTTCCATCACCAAAAGACCATTCGATGATTTCGGATTTGTTTTCGTTCCAGAAATGCACGGCAAGAGGTGCTTGACCTTTCACTTTATCGCTTCGCAGCAAAGCAATTGGCAACTTTTCGTCTACCTTGGTTTCTACCACGTATGCCGTTTTATCGTCGATGGTAACAACCTTTACATCTTCTTTTTTGATTTCCGAATTGCCCGTGTTTTCTGTCATCCCTTTAATAACCTCAAGCGCTGAATTCACGCTTAGATCAGAGGATTTTTCGGACATAATGATGTGCACTTTTTTAAACTCTTTTTCGCCTGTTTGTGGATTCTGTTCTTCCACCAAAAATGAATTACCGTTGACCGATTCATTATTCGTGGTCGTTTCGTTTTGAAGCTCTATAGCAGGTTCAACCTGTTTCTCTTGAACAGCAACCGTGGAGCGCTTCGAAGATTCGTCCTCTTCATTAAATAAAGAATAGCCAAGACCAAGGCCAAGACCAACCGAAACAACAGAAGAAACCAAAATCACTTTGGTTAAGCCAAATGCCGATTTACCGGCAACAGAACCTGTAGCAACAGCTCCTTGCGCAGCGGGTAGGTTAGCCTGAATGGCTTCCCACATCCCCGGACCCGGATCTGCTTCCAATCCGCTGAGTTGCTCGCGGAATAGTTCTTCGATATTTACGTTTTCTTTCACAGCTTCAATTCATTTTTTGTTTTTCCAGTAAATTCATCAGATAAGCCCTTGCACGGGAAAACTGACTTTTAGAGGTACTTTCCGAAATGTTGAGTTGTTCGCCAATTTCCTTGTGACTGTATCCTTCGATAACATACAAGTTGAACACCATACGATAACCTGCCGGAATTTTCTGAAGCATTTTCAGTAAATCCTGCGCAGTAATATCGGATACGATATCCTGACCCGAATCCAAGTGATAACCTACCTCATCGATGTCCTGCAACATGCGGTCCTGTTTGGACTTTCTGTATGCATCAAGGGCAGTATTCACAAAAATTCGCCTAACCCAGCCTTCAAAAGAACCTTGT
>JBIKKU010000100.1:0-9029 GCA_044360245.1 Flavobacteriales bacterium
TGGGAAGCAACGTTACTGCTGCATGGAAAGCCCACAAGCGCGGAGCATTTTTCGGAAACCCTTGCTTCACGCAAATTCACCCGACTTGTATCCCTGTTTCCGGTGATCATCAGTCGAAACTGACCTTAATGTCCGAATCACTCCGTAACGACGGACGCATTTGGGTACCTAAGAAAAAAGAAGATGCCATTGCCATTCAACAAGGCAAAAAACGTGGTAACGATATTGCCGAAGAAGATCGCGATTACTATCTCGAAAGAAGATATCCTGCATTCGGAAACCTTGTACCACGAGACGTTGCATCACGAGCTGCAAAAGAACGTTGCGATGCCGGATTTGGAGTAAATCCAACCGGACAAGCAGTTTTCCTCGACTACGCATCAGCCATTGAGCGTTACGGTAAAGTTGAAGCAACCAAACGCAATATGACCAACGCTACTCCTGTTCAAATCCGCGAGATGGGTAAAGAAGTGGTGAAAGAAAAATACGGTAACCTGTTTGACATGTACATGCAGATTACCGGTGACAACCCGTATGAAACCCCAATGAAAATATATCCTGCAGTGCACTATACCATGGGTGGACTTTGGGTGGATTATGAATTGATGACGACCATTCCGGGTTGTTATGCGCTGGGTGAAGCCAACTTCTCCGACCACGGTGCGAACCGTCTTGGAGCATCTGCCTTGATGCAAGGTTTGGCCGACGGATATTTCGTTATTCCTTACACCATCGGAAACTACCTTGCCGATGATATCCGTACCGGAAAAATTCCAACCAATACACCTGAATTTGATGAAGCAGAAAAAGCGGTGAAAGACCGTCTTGAATTTTTCGTCAACAACAAGGGAACCAAATCCGTTGACCACTTCCATAAGAAACTTGGAAAAATCATGTGGGACAAATGCGGTATGGCCCGTAATGAAAAAGGATTGAAAGAAGCCATTTCGGAAATCCGTGCATTGCGTGAAGAGTTCTGGAAAGATGTTCGTGTACCGGGTGGAATGAATGAATTCAATCCTGAACTTGAAAAAGCCGGACGTGTTGCTGACTTCCTCGAACTTGGAGAACTCATGTGTATGGATGCCCTCAACCGCGAAGAATCTTGCGGTGGTCACTTCCGTGAAGAATCACAAACTGAGGATGGAGAAGCAGAACGTAAAGACGATCGCTTTGCCTATGTAGCATCATGGGAATTCAAAGGCGATGTGAAAGACGCGATGTTGCACAAAGAAGAGCTCAAGTTTGAAGAAATCAAAATGGTAGCCCGTTCTTACAAATAATCGGACGTTCACTTTCAGAAATAAGCAACAGAAAAGTATACTTAAACTAGGATTTCCGATAACCGTAAGGCTCGGTGAATCATAAAAAAAAGAGATATGAAATTGACACTTAAAATCTGGCGCCAGAAGAACCGCGATGCACAGGGTAAGCTGGTTGACTATATAGTTGATCATGTTTCTCCTGACATGTCTTTCCTTGAAATGCTGGACGTGCTCAACGAAACTTTAGTAAACAAAGGAGAAGAGCCTGTTGCTTTCGATCACGATTGTCGTGAAGGAATCTGCGGTATGTGCTCACTCTTTATCAATGGCCGTGCGCATGGTCCAAATTACGGTGTAACCACTTGTCAGTTGCACATGCGTTCTTTCAAAGACGGAGATACCATTTACATTGAGCCATGGAGAGCATCTGCATTCCCGGTTATCAAAGATTTGGTAGTTGACCGTTCTGCATTCGACCGCATCATTCAAGCCGGTGGTTATGTGTCGGTGAATACCGGTGGAGCGCAAGATGCCAACTGTTTACCTGTTCCAAAAGACAATGCCGACAAAGCCTTTGCTGCAGCAACTTGTATTGGTTGTGGTGCATGTGTGGCTACTTGTAAAAATGCATCTGCTATGCTTTTCGTTTCCGCAAAAGTTTCTCAGCTTGCATTGCTTCCTCAAGGTCGCGTAGAGGCCAAACAACGTGTGTTGAACATGGTTGCGCAAATGGATGCAGAAGGTTTTGGTAACTGTACCAATACCGGAGCTTGCGAAGTGGAATGTCCGAAAGGAATTTCCCTCGAAAACATTGCACGCATGAACCGCGAATTCCTTATGGCTTCCTGCACTTCAGAGAAATAATTCATTCGTTTGATAAATACAAAAACCCCTGAGTTTCTCAGGGGTTTTCTTTTTTTAGGGCAACAAAAAATCCCAAAGCATTGCTTTGGGATTTTTAGAAAGTTGGTGGTGGATTAGTGTTCTCCGCCGCCCATTTCTTTCATAACTTCTTCTTGGCACTTGTCCATTACTTCGTCGATTACTTTGTAATCATCTGAACCTTTTGGATACTTCTTCTCCATTTCTTCACCCATTTTCTGACATTCTTCCATTTTGGACATGTCTTTCATGGCTTCTTTCATACAATTACAAAGTTTCTCACCGTCTGCTTTGGCACCGCCGCCGCATGAAGCAAGAGCAAGAGCAGATACAACTGCTACTGAGAAAAATACTTTTTTCATGGTTTCGTGGTTTGATTTGAGTTATATGGACTGAAATTAGGAAAAAAATAACATCCTAAAAGGAATTGTGAAAAAAAGTGCTGATAATTCGCTATTTAGTATCCTTTTGTTCATAAACCGCGCATCTGATAATCTCTTCGGCGTATATTTTTTGGGATTCCTGGTCCTTAGGGAGATTTTCCGCATGGGTTTTGGCCAACTCTTCACACGATTTCAGTTTTTCGGTATCGTTACCTGCATCCAAAAAGCACTGACAATAGGCTTTCGCCATGGATTTGGGGTCCTTGCTTGAACATGCGGCTAACAGAAGAAGTGGTAAGAGAAATTTAATCACAGGCATCGGTAAGGTCTAAAATGGTTCGCATGGCTTCCGGATCTTTTCCGAATTCACGTTCAATTTCGTTCTCAAGCAATTTAGCTTCTTCAATCAAAGAAGCTTTATCTTTTTCGCCGGCAACTTCGATTTTTTGGTTCAGTTCACACCATCTTTTTGCGTAGCCTTCCGGTCCTGAACCACCACAAGCCACAAGCAGGAATAAACTACTTGCACTTATCCAGTTCTTCCTGAAAATCATTGGCAGAATTTTTACCCTCATGTTTCTTGCGGTTTTTTTCTAAGATGGAAAGGCATTCATTCATTTTGGCTGATGCATCTTCGGAAGAGGATTTGTAAACTTCCTGGAAACAATCACAAACTTCACGAGCATCTGCTTTTGGTCCACAAGAGGCCAGTGCAGAAACAATTACAAAAACAAACGCTAATCGATACATGAACTAAAGATAGTCACGATTTTTTCATTTCAAAAAGGAGTTCCCGGGAAAGCGTTCTCAGCTCTTTCAATTCGTATATTGGCGAAAACAACCATTGCCTTATGCCGCATTTTCAGGGAAGCATTGCATCGAAATTACCACATGTCGGAACTACGATTTTTACCGTCATGAGTCGATTGGCCGCAGAACACCAAGCCATCAATCTATCACAAGGATTTCCTGATTTTGGTTGCGATCCCTTATTGCCTGAGTTGGTAAACAAACACATGACCGAGGGGAAAAATCAATACGCACCCATGCAAGGTTTACCTCAATTGCGTGAAACCATTGCTCAAAAGTTGTTTAACGATTATGGAGCAAGTTATCATCCGGAAACCGAAATAACGATTACAGCCGGTGGAACGCAAGCCATTTACAGTGCCATCGCTGCATTGGTGAAGCAAGGAGATGAGGTCATTTTATTTGCACCCGCCTACGATTGTTACGAACCCGCCATCACCATGTGTGGTGCACAAGTAAAAGAAATTGCGTTGCGTAGTCCCGATTTTCGCATTGATTGGGAAGTGGTGCGCCAAACCATTACTCCTCGCACGCGCATGATCATTTTAAACACGCCGCACAATCCCACCGGAACCGTGTTACGTAAAGAAGACATGCTTGAACTTGAAAAAATCACGCACAATACCGACATTCTTGTTTTAAGCGATGAGGTTTACGAACACATTATTTTCGACGGAAAGGAACACCAGAGTGTATGCCGTTTTCCGGGATTGGCTGAACGTTCCATCATGGTTTATTCATTCGGAAAAATGTTTCACATCACCGGATGGAAAACCGGGTATGCAGTAGGTCCTGCCAACCTCATGGCTGAATTCCGTAAAGCACATCAGTTCATTGTTTTTTGCGTCAATACACCCGTGCAATATGCTTTAAACGATTACCTTTCTCATCCCGATCATTACCATCATCTGCCTAAATTTTACCAGCAGAAGCGCGATTATTTTTTGCAGGGAATTAACGAAAGTCGTTTTAAACCACTGGCTTGCGAAGGCACTTATTTCCAGCTATTGGATTATTCCAACATCTCTCAGGAAAAGGATACGGATATGGCCATTCGACTGACAAAAGAATTCCGTTTGGCATCCATTCCTGTTTCTGTCTTTTACCAACAGGCCCCCGACCAGCATTTGCTTCGTTTTTGTTTTGCGAAAAAAGAAGAAACTCTGGATCGCGCCATTGAAATCATCAACCGCATTTGATATGGATTTACGTGTAACCATTGTGCAAACTTTTCTCCATTGGGAAAACATTGCCGAAAACTTGAAGCATTTCGACGCACTACTTGAAAATGTTTCTGAAACGGATTTAATTGTACTTCCTGAAATGTTCACCACCGGATTTTCCATGAATACCAAGGATTTTGCGGAGGATATGAATGGCTCTGCAGTGCAATGGATGCAACAAAAAGCATCATCCAAAAATGCAGTGCTTACCGGAAGCGTAATGATTCGGGAAAACGGAAAAACATTTAACCGCTTGTTATGGGTTAGTCCTGATGGAAATGTACAACATTACGATAAGCGTCATTTGTTTCGCATGGGGAATGAGCATGAACATTATACTGCAGGTGGCGGAAAAATTTTTCCTGAACTAAAAGGATGGAAAATTTGTCCGCTGATTTGTTACGATCTGCGTTTTCCGGTTTGGGCCAGGAATCAGTCGCCGCATTATGATGTGTTATTGTATGTCGCCAATTGGCCCGAAGCGCGACGTCACCCTTGGAAGACCCTGCTCACAGCAAGAGCCATCGAAAATCAATCGTATGTAATTGGTGTAAATCGCATTGGAACCGATGCGCGTGAGATTGCACATGCAGGAGACAGTTGCGTATGCGACCCAACGGGACATTGGATTAGCAATACCGTTCCGTACAAAGAGAGCGTTGAAACGGTTTTACTTTCGCGGAAAGAACTTGATCAATTCAGGGAAAAATTTCCGGTGCTACTGGATGGTGATGCTTTCACAATAGCGTGATTTATTAACCCGGGTTACCAATTTTTAGCTGCTTCATGCAACCTTTTAAGTTTGATTTATCTTTCTGAAAAAGGAAGTATGAAAGGCTATTTTATTGTTTTCCTGCTCTGCGGATTTCAGGCTTTTGCAGCAAAGGAAAAATTGTATTTGTTTCCCGGACATGGTTCGGATGAGCGTATTTTTTCGCGATTTCAAATTGATACTGCACGTTACGATACCATTGCCATTAATTTGCCGATGCCTCATCATTTGGAGCGGATGCCTTCTTATGCCAAACGTGTTTCAACCTTCATCGATACGAGCGGTTCTTATTCTTTTATTGGCGTATCACTTGGAGGAATGTTAAGCGTGGAATTAAACACCATACTGCATCCCAGAAAGGTGATTATTATTTCCAGTGCAGCCTGCAGAAAAGAAATTCCACCGCGATACAGAGGCATGAAAAATTTCCAGTTGTATCGCTGTTTTTCAGGAGGCTTTTACAAGGCCATGGCCAAAACCGCACAACTCACATTCGAGCCCGATCGCAAAAAAAACGGGGATGAATTTGATGCCATGTTGCGTGATAAAAACCCAAAATTCATCAAGCGTGCCATTCACCTCATTGTGACTTGGGAACGTGATTGTCCGCAAGCAGAAAATGTCATCCACTTGCACGGAACCAAAGACCATACTTTGCCTGTTCGCTTTACCTGCGCGCAATACCAATTGAAAGATTTCTCGCACATGATGATGCTGACCAGTGCAGAAAAGGTTTCTGAAATCATTGCATTTGAATTGAACAAGCCCTGATCAAAAAGGAAGAAAGGAATATTGAAACAGGATGAGGCTGACCCAATTCACTGCATAAACAGATGTAGCCGCGAAGAGCAATCCCCAAACTACCGCAGGAATGTAGGTAATGCTTCTTAGGTTGGCTGCATCTCCTGCTGATGCCGGATCGTCAGCACTTAGCCATAAGATCACTAAAGAAGAATAAACAGCCTCAATTAAATTGAGCGATGAAGCGAACAGTAAAAAGTAATAGGTGAGGTGAGGATTGTTGAGGTAATAACATACACCCAGCATTCCGCCAAAAAGTAAAATCCAAATCCAACCAAACTGATTGCGTACCCAAAACAATAAATTGATTCCGAGCCAGCCGGCTAGTCCGTAAAAAACAAAATCGGCATGACCATGATGCAAATACCAAAGCATGGCTACCGATGCTGCAGCTCCAAAAGGATATCCTGCCAGATTGATAAGCAGATCCCTAAGCCAACCCGATTGCACATACTTGCAAGAACCAGAAGTATCGGCATGCAAATCAACTCTTGAAAAATGTCCGGTTAGCAACAAGGCAAAAAGCGCATGTCCGCTTTCGTGAAACATCGTGTTCAGTCCCCTGAAATACGGACCAATTTTTTCAATGCGCAAAAGCAAAAAGGAGAGTACAAAAACCCCGATGTATTGGTATTCTTTTGGCGCGAAATCCAGCATGCCTAAAAATACGCCATTGCATAAACCATTTGCATTGGGAAGGCAAACAGATATGCATAAACAGATGTTTATTTCGGACTTAGAATCCTAATTTTTCCCTTACCAATTGAAGTTTGGCATGCGCAATTTCACGTGCTCTGCCTTCACCAATTTTAAGTTTGGCTTCGAGTTCATCCGGATGATTCATGTAATGCGAATACAACTCGCGCGCCTGCGCAAAACGATCGAGAATCACGCTAAGCAACTCTTGTTTCGCATGTCCATAACCGAAATTTCCTGCAAGGTATTTTTCGCGAAGGGCTTGGGTTTGTTCGGTGGAAGCTACCAATTGATAGAGTTTGAACACATTGCAAGTCTCAGGATTTTTAGGTTCTTCCAGAGGTGTTGAATCGGTAACGATGGTCCCGATTTGTTTTTTCAGTTCTTTTTCGGGAAGGAAAATGTCAATGAAGTTTTTATAACTCTTCGACATTTTTTGTCCGTCTGTTCCGGGAACAATCATCACGCGTTCATCTACTTTAGCCTCGGGAACCACAAAGGTTTCGCCGATGATGCGGTTGAATGATTCGGCAATATCACGCGAAATTTCAAGATGCTGCACCTGGTCTTTTCCAACCGGCACATATTGTGCATCATACAACACAATATCCGCGGCTTGTAAAACAGGATAGGTAAATAATCCGGCATTTACATCGGCCAAACGATCGCTTTTCTCTTTGAAGGAATGCGCATTGGCGAGCATCGGATAAGGTGTGAAACAATTCAGGTACCAGGCAAGTTCGGTGACTTCGGGGATTTGACTCTGACGGTAAAACACGGTGCGTTCAACATCCAAATCAAAAGCCAACCACGCTGCTGCAACGGCATAGGTGTTGTGTTTGCGCTCTGCTCCGTTTTTAAGTGAAGTCAGCGAATGCATATCGGCAATGAAAATAAAGGATTCGTTTTTTGGATCCTTACACATGTCAATGGCCGGTAAAATTGCACCGAGAATATTGCCCAGGTGGGGTACACCTGAGCTTTGTATGCCTGTTAAAATTCTTGCCATGGTGTAGTAATATTGATCAAAGCATCTTGAGGAAATTCACTTCTTTGGGTGTAAGGAAGCGCCATTTACCGCGTGACAAATCTTTTTTGGTAAGTCCGGCAAACATAACGCGATCGAGTTTCACTACTTTGTAACCAAGTGCTTCGAACATGCGACGCACAATACGGTTTTTGCCGCTGTGAATTTCAACGCCGATGTCTTTTTTGTTTCCTGAATCACCAACAAATTGAATATCGTCCACTTTGATGTAACCATCTTCAAGTTCAAATCCTTCGCGCATTTTTTTCATGTCTTCGGCTTTGAAGTTTTGGTCCACCATTACGTGGTAGATTTTCTTGATACCGTTTTTTGGATGCGTAAGTTTTAAAGTCAGTTCACCATCATTCGTGAAAAGCAATAAACCTGTGGTGTTGCGGTCCAAACGACCAACCGGATAAATTCTTTCTTTGGTGGCGTTATCCACCAATTCCATTACGGTATTGCGTTTTTCCGGATCATCCACGGTGGTGATGTAATCCTTGGGTTTGTTGAGCAACAAATACACGAGTTTTTCTTGTGCGAGTGTTTGCTCTCCGTATTGCACTTTGTCGGTAGGATAAATTTTTGTCCCGAGCTCCGTAACCACTTTTCCGTTTACTGAAATTACACCTGTGCTAATCAGTTCATCCGCTTCGCGACGTGAACAAACTCCGGTGTTGGCAATGAACTTGTTTAAACGAATCATGCCTTCGTCGTTTGGTTGAGGTTTGCTATCGCCTGATTTTTTGCGTGGACGTTTGGTGATACGGGTGTAATCGGTTTTCGATTTCTGACCTCTCTTTTTATCGTTCTTGTATTCTTTGAAATCGAAATTATCGTCGTCTTTAAATTCCTTGTCTATATAAGAAGTTTTTGCTCTTCCTCTTGGCGCGAAATTCTTTTTGCGTTCGGTGCTTTCGCCTTCGCTATTGCCAAAAGTTTTCTTACGATCGCCGTAACTTCCTTTTTCTTCGCGGTCACCGTACGATTTTTTACGATCGCTGTAGCTGCTTTTTCCTTCGCGGTCGCCGAATGATTTTTTACGATCTCCGTAGCTGCTTTTTCCATCGTGGTCGCCGAATGATTTTTTACGATCACCATAGCTGCTTTTTTCTTCGCGGTCACCGTATGATTTTTTACGGTCACCGTAGCTGCTTTTTCCTTCGCGAT
>JBIKKU010000206.1:0-5974 GCA_044360245.1 Flavobacteriales bacterium
CGGTGCACGTTCCACTCGGAAATGCTGCTATTTTGGAAGCACAATTGTTGATGCTTGCTTCGCACAATATTTTGAATCCATCTAACGGAGCTCCTGTAACGGTTCCTTCTCAGGACATGGTGCTCGGTCTTTACTACATCACCAAAGGCCGAAAATCCACCGAAGAAATTGTCGTGAAAGGTGAAGGAATGACCTTCTATTCTCCGGAAGAAGTGATCATCGCTTACAATGAAAAACGTCTTGAATTGCACGCCCACATTAAGGTGCGTACCAAAGACCGCGATGAAAACGGAAAACTGGTTTACCGCATGATTGAAACCACTTGCGGACGTGTACTCTTCAACGAAGTAGTGCCCGACGAAGTAGGTTATATCAATGAACTTCTTACCAAAAAATCACTTCGTGATATCATCGGTCGCGTAATGAAAGCGGCAGGTATTTCGAAGTGTGCCAAATTCCTTGATGATATTAAGGATCTCGGATTCTACATGGCATTCCGTGGTGGTCTTTCCTTTAACCTGGAAGATGTACTCATCCCTGCAGAAAAAGAGAAAATGGTAGAAGATGCGCGCAAACAAGTTGATGAAGTGATGATGAACTATAACATGGGTCTTATCACCAACAACGAGCGTTACAACCAGATCATTGACATCTGGACGCACACCAACTCTCGCTTGACGCATATCCTCATGGAGAAACTGAAAAATCACCGTCAAGGATTCAACAGCATTTACATGATGTTTGACTCCGGGGCTCGTGGTTCTAAAGAACAGATTCGTCAGCTATCCGGTATGCGTGGATTGATGGCTAAGCCACAAAAATCCGGTGCTACTACTCAAGAAATTATCGAAAACCCAATTCTCTCCAACTTTAAAGAAGGTCTTTCGATTTTGGATTACTTCATCTCTACGCACGGTGCGCGTAAAGGTCTTGCGGATACCGCTCTTAAAACTGCGGATGCCGGTTACCTTACACGTCGTCTTGTTGACGTAGCACAAGATGTGATCATCAATGCAGAAGATTGCGGTACACTCCGCGGTCTTGTGGCTACAGCTTTGCGTAAAAACGACGAGGTTGTAGAATCACTTCACGATCGTGTTTTAGGTCGTACAAGTGTGCATGATGTGTATCATCCGCAAACAGGTGAATTGCTTGTTACTGCAGGTGAAGAAATCACTGAAGCTGTTGCGCGTAAAATTGAAGATTCTCCAATTGAAGAAGTTGAAATCCGCTCTGTACTTACTTGCGAATTGAAGCGTGGTGTATGTGCCAAATGTTATGGCCGTAACCTTGCAACTGGACGCATGGTGCAAATGGGTGAGGCTGTAGGTGTAATTGCTGCACAGTCCATCGGTGAGCCGGGTACACAGCTTACACTTCGTACATTCCACGTTGGTGGTACTGCATCTAACATTGCCGATGAATCGGATGTTAAAGCGAAGTATGCCGGTCGTGTTGAATTTGAAGAACTTCGTACCGTTACCAAAACCGACAACGAAGGCAACAAAGTTGAAGTTGTTCTTGGTCGTTCCGGTGAGATGCGTATTGTGGATATCAACACCAATATCGTACTTCAAACAGCAAACATTCCATACGGTTCTCACATCTTGAGTGTGAAGCATGGTGATGTAGTTGATAAAGGTGCTGTGATTTGCCGTTGGGACCCTTATAACGCGGTTATCCTTTCTGAGATCAATGGTGTGCTTGTATTCGACGGAATTGAAGAGGGTATTACCTTCCGCGAAGAGGTCGATGAGCAAACCGGTTTCCGTGAAAAAGTAATTACGGAAAGTCGCGATAAGAAAAAACTTCCTGCCATTAAGATTGTGGACAAGAAAACAGGTGAGGATTTGAAAATGTACAACCTTCCTGTTGGTGCTCACATCTCCATGAATGAAGAATCTGTTGTTACTGCAGGTGACATTCTTGCGAAGATTCCGCGTGTTTCCGGTAAGTCCGGGGATATCACGGGTGGTCTTCCGCGTGTTACTGAATTGTTCGAAGCACGTAATCCATCTAACCCTGCTGTAGTAGCTGAGATTGATGGTATCATCACCTTCGGAAAAATCAAACGTGGTAACCGCGAGATTGCTATCGAAAGTAAAACAGGCGAAATCCGTCGTTATTTAGTGCCGCTGTCACGTCACATCCTCGTTCAGGAGAACGATTATGTACGCGCCGGACAATCACTTTCCGACGGTGCAATCAGCCCGGGAGATATTCTTGCTATTGAAGGTCCTACCGCTGTTCAGGAATACCTGGTAAATGAAGTACAAGAGGTATATCGTTTGCAAGGTGTGAAAATCAACGATAAACACTTCGAAGTAATCGTTCGTCAGATGATGCGTAAAGTTGAGGTAGTTGATCCGGGAGATACTCGTTTCCTTGAAGGTCAGAGCGCCAACAAATTTGAAATCATGGAAGAGAACGACATGATCTTCGGTAAGAAGGTTGTGATTGAACCGGGAGATTCAAACCTGAAAGCAGGACAAATCATTACCGCACGTAAATTGCGCGATGAGAACTCTATGCTTAAGCGTAAAGACAAGGCCCTGATTGAAGCGCGTGATGCACGTGCAGCTACTTCAGTTCCAATGTTGCAAGGTATTACCCGTGCATCTCTCCAAACCGACAGCTTCATCTCTGCTGCATCCTTCCAGGAAACGACGAAGGTGTTGAATGAGGCCGCTGTTAACGGTAAGGAAGACTTCCTCCTTGGCTTAAAAGAGAACGTAATTGTTGGTCACCTGATTCCTTGTGGTACAGGTACCCGCAAGTTCCAAAGAGCACTTGTTTACTCTCAGGATGATTATCAAAACAAAATCCTGAAAGAAAAAATCAAGGAAGTTGAACTTGAAGATTGATCATCACATCTTTCATAGTAAAACCGGCAGGATTTCCTGCCGGTTTTTTTTATCTCCAAATCAGATGCCTTTGCCTCAGGATTCCATCCTTAGGTTCATTTTAAAAGCCTTGGAAGATAGCTTTCTGTATATTCGTATGCGATGAAAGTTTTTGCCTTAATCCTCTTTTGTTTTTCTTTTTCTGCAATGGTGTTTGCTCAGCAAATTGTTGTAGATAATTCCGGTGCCAACGGTGTTCCGGCTAATTTGGTGGGATTGATTCAAGGCGGTGGAGTAACGACGTCTAATGTTACTTTTACAGGAAATCAAGGAAATCAAATCGCTCGTTTTACCAATGGCTTTGGTGCAATTGGAATCAATAAAGGAGTGGTGCTTTCTACCGGAAAGGTGACAACGATTGCTCAACCTAACGACACCACCAATACTTCAGGGACTAACGGAAACAGTGGAGGTACAGATGCCGATTTATTGGCCTTAAGCGGAAATGTTCCGGTGTTCGATTGGGTTATTCTTGAGTTTGATGCGCAAGTTTCGGGTGATCAATTGAAATTGCTTTATGCATTTGCTTCGGAAGAATACGGTGAATTTGTTTGTTCTCCCAACGCAGATGTATTTGGGATTTTGGTGAGCGGTCCCGGAATTGCAGGTTCATTTTCCAATGGTGCACAACTGATTTCAACAGTACCTTCCACATCAAATCCTGCCGGAATAAATTCCATCAACAATGGAGTTGTTGGTCAGTTTGGAGTTGCAGGTGGTTGTTCAAATGCCAGTGCATCGCCGTATTACAATGCCAATACTTCCGGTTTATTTGAGTTTGATGGATTCTCGGATGTTATGACGGCAAGTGTTTCCACCCAATGCGATTCCGTTTATCATATTAAAATTGTTTTGGCGGATGTAAATGCGGATGGGTTTGACAGTGGACTTTTTTTATCGGACTTGGGCGTGTTTTCCAATAGTCCGGGATCTTATAGCAATCCGGTGTACAACGACTCATTAATTGTTGAAGGTTGCAGAGCTTATGATATCGTGTTTTACAATGCGAATGGATTTGGATCTGCGCAAACGATTCCAATTACGATTTCGGGTACTGCGCAGAACGGAGTTGATTATACTGCTATTCCAACAAGTTATGCTGTTTCGGCAACGGACAGTATGATTGTTTTGCAAATTGTTCCCATTGCAGATGGCCTAAATGAAGGAACAGAATCAGTGATTATTTCTTTCGATTTGCTTGGTCCTTGCAACGATACCATCAGGAGTCAGTTCGAAGTTTATATACTGAATGAAAATCCATTACAAGTAACAGGATTCCCTTCCAATCAGACCATTTGCGATGGTGAAACTGTTTTTCTAGGAATGAATGTTTCCGGTGGTTTTCCGGCTTACACTATTCAATGGAATGGCGTATTTCAAAATAACATTTCAGTTACTCCAACACAAGACATCACTTATGTTGCAGAATTATCGGATTTGGCAGGATGTTATTGGACCAATAGTTTTACGGTAGATCATAATCCGATGCCTACGGTAAATGCCGGTCCCGATTTAAGCCTCTGCAAAAACAACCCCACCACGCTCGGTGCAACAATCGATGGTGGTTCTGGCGCAACGTATACCTGGTTCCCGGCCTCACAACTGAATAGCGCAAATGTTCCATATCCTGTAATGACGCCAACTACTAATCAGAGTTATACCATCACGGTAACTAGTTCTGCGGGTTGTGTGGCAACTGATAATCTTTCGATAACGGTATTGCCTATTCCAACTGTAGATGCCGGTCAGGATGAAAGCATCGTTTACCTTCAAACAACTGCAACTTTAAGCGGTATTGGTAATGCATCGCCTTCGTGGTCGCCTGCAGATGGATTGAGTTGCACCAATTGTTTTCAACCCGAGGCATCGCCTTTGATGACAACAACGTATACGCTTACGGTTACCGGTGGAAACGGATGTTTGGTTTCTGATCAGGTTACGGTTGTGGTTGAAGTTCCAAAAGATGTTTTCGTTCCTTCTGCTTTTTCTCCCAATGGAGATGGCAACAATGATGAACTTTTTGTGCGTTGCTACACGATGTACGCCATGAATTTTAGGGTGTATGATATTTGGGGTGGATTGATGTTCGAAACAACAGATATCAACAAAGGTTGGGATGGTAAGGTGAGCGGACAAGAGGCTTCTGTTGGCGTTTATTATTATACTGCCGAAGTTTTCTTTATCAATAACGAAGGATCTGTAGTGGTATCCGGTCAGGTAAATTTGGTGCGATGAAAAAGCTAATCTCTTTTCTTTTCTTTTTTTCTGCACTGATGCTTCATGCACAGGATGCTCATTTCACGCAATTTGAAAACACACCGTTTTTCGTAAATCCTGCATCTGCCGGAATGTTTGAGTCTTTCGATTTTCGTGCGAATATGGCCACCAGAAATCAATGGAGAGCCATTGCAAAACCTTCAATGAATACCATGTGGTCGGCTGATGCGCAATTGTTGCGTCACCGCGGAGGTGAACCTGCAAAATCATTTTTGGGCGCCGGTTTTGTATTCGGGATGTTCAATTTTGGAGAGAACAAAACAAAACAAACTTCTGCATCGATTGCACTTTCAGGAATCACAACGGTTGGGGAAAGAAAATTTCTTAGTGTTGGTGTAAGTGCCGGAAGAGGTGCTGTGCGTTCTGATTTAACAAGCGATTCATGGGATAGTCAGTACAATGGATTTAAGTATAGTGAGAGTCTTGGAAACAATGAACCTCTTGCTGTTGCTTACAAGGGAACCTATTGGGATTTTTCTACCGGTATCGATTTTATGGCATACAATAAACAGAAAGGAAATGCCACCAATATTGGCGTGTCTTATTTGCATTTTACGAATCCTGTTTTGAAAAATGATCAGATGAAAGGCGAGTTGGATGCACGCATGGTTTTTCATGCGCGAACCGAATTCGATTTGAACTTAAAAAATACGCATCCTGTTTATCTCATTCCTCGTGTATTGTTTGCGATGCAGGGTGTACACATGGAAATGCAATTTGGTGCTTCGGTGTTTTTTGTAACACAACCCATTTCATCGGTTTTAAATTACCGACACAAGCAAGGTATTGAAGTT
>JBIKKU010000144.1:0-7351 GCA_044360245.1 Flavobacteriales bacterium
ACATTGTCACGTTCCTTACCTCCAGGCATTGGGATACGATCAGAAAAAACCTTCGTTGATGGCGCGGTTTCTTTTGAAATACGTTTTCAAAAAATCCATGATCAATGAAGTTCCATACAAACCAAATCTTCCTACAGCACCTGCATTCATTGTAAAAGGCGAACCCATGCTCGATACCGAACGCGAAAAATTGAAGCAGCTTATCCGCGAAACCGAACAAAAAGGAAAAGCCTGGTTTGAAGGAAGAAAACAATTAGCCATGGGACCACTCAAAGCGGTGGAGTGGAACAATCTTCTGTACAAACACATCGATCACCATTTGCGTCAGTTTGGCGTCTGAGACCATTTCCCTCACCAACCTGTGGGATTTCAACAATGTTCGTTTTCCAAGTTTTTTCGGTAGCGTGAATTGCCGATATTGGACATTCAAATTTCAATCATGAAAAAACAATTTACGCTAATCAGCGCCCTGATGCTTGTGGCAGGATCAGGTATGGCGCAGTTTTCCGACGATTTTGAATCGTACACCGTAGGATCTTACCTCGGCCTTTCTTCCGGACCCTGGACTACCTGGAGTGGTACACAAGGCGGAACCGAAGACGTTCAAATCACCAGTGCCAGTGCAGCAAGTGGAACCAAGTCCATTTATTTTTCTACTACTTCGGCCAACGGCGGACCGCAGGACGTGGTATTGAATTTTGGAGGCGCACACAATACAGGAACCTTCACTTTTTCATCCAACATCTTTGTACAAAGCGGTAAAGGAGGGTATTATAATTTTCAGGCCAATACCACTATCGGACAAGTATGGGCATTGGATGTTTACATGATCAGCAACGGAAACCTTATCCTGAGCAATCAGGATCAAACATTCCTGACCACCACTTATCCCAATAACCAATGGTTCAACCTCAAATTCGAAATTGATTTGAGTACCAACGTTTGGGAAGTATTCATCGATAATGTATCCGTTGGAAGCTTTGCCAATACACAAAACCAAATCGCATCTATCGATATTTTTCCCGTACATCCTACCGCTTTGGGTGGAAACAATAATGCAGGATATTACATCGATGATGTGTATTACAACCACGTTCCATATACATTGCCTGCATTGAATGGAGCAGTGACTTTGGTAACCACCGACGGCGGACTAGCCGGACAAACTACCAATGTAAACGCTAAAGTGCGTAACCTTGGTACAACACCAATCACTTCTTTCGACCTCACTTACGATTACAACGGAACACCAATCACACAAAACATCACCGGTGTAAACATTGCTTCCTTGGCTTATTACGATGTTACATTCACTACCCCAATCACCTTATTGAGCGGAATGAATAACCTCACCGTTACCATCTCCAACGTAAACGGAAATGCTTCGGATGACGATGCCAACGATGATGATAAATCCATCACAACCGATCCTGTTACACCTGCTCCCGGCAAAATGGTAGTGGCAGAAGAAGGAACAGGAACATGGTGCGGATGGTGTCCACGTGGTGCAGTATTTATGGATGAAATGCAAACAAAATACGCAGGATATTTCGCAGGAATCGCTGTTCACAATGCCGATCCAATGGTGGTAACCGACTACGATGCTGCCGTTGGTGGATTGATTTCAGGTTATCCCGGTGCATTGGTCGATCGTTTGCCTTACATCGATCCAAGTGCCATTGAAAATGATTTCATGACACGTATCGTAATTGCTCCTGCTGCAACATTCAACATCAGCGGATCACTCAACAGTTCCAATAACATGCTCGATGTTTATGTAGAAACCGATTTTCAACAAACCGTTACAGGTTCATACAAATTGGCTGTAGTACTTACCGAAGATGATGTTACCGGAACAACTTCACAATACAACCAAAGCAATTATTATTCCGGTGGAAGCAATGGTGTTATGGGAGGATTTGAAACACTCTCTAATCCTGTACCTGCAGCGCAAATGCATTACGACCACGTAGCGCGCGACATCAATCCATCCTTCGCCGGACAAAGCGGATTGTTCCCCGGAACGATCAACTCCGGACAAACTTTCAACAATACTTTCACCTTTACCATCGATCCTGCTTGGGAAACATCGCAAATGCACATCGTTGCTTTGTTGATTGCTCCTGACGGAAAAATTGACAATGCCGGAATGGTAGATTTCACCTCAAGCGTAGGATTGCCCGAAGAAGCTTCAGCATTTGGATTGAACATCTATCCAAACCCTGCGGCCGAAATGACCAATGTAAAAATCGGACTTACCGAAGCAGCAGTGGTTAGCATGGAAATCATCGACATCAACGGACGAGTTGTGGCTACCCGCAATTACGGAATGTTGAATGGTGAAATGATTTTACCTGTAAATACTGCAGATTTGGCTTCAGGAATTTACATGGTGAACGTTCGCGTTGGCGATCACACCGAATCACGTCGTCTTATCGTACAATAAGCATTCTAAGTAATTTTGGAAAGCCATTCCTTCGGGAATGGCTTTTTTTATGCGTATTCGGGGGCTTTGGATGAAAAAGCATCGCATTGGGGTTTCCAAAATAACATTTAGGATTTTCCGAAAAGTGATGAATATCACTAGATAGGTTTTTGGTTCTCTTGACATTTGCATCACAATCATGAACCAAAAAAATCTGAATATGAAAGTTGAACAAATCTACACCAGTTGTCTTGCGCATGGTGCGTATTACATCGAAAGCAATGGAGAAGCAGCAGTAATCGATCCGCTGCGTGATCCGGACACCTACTTGCAAATGGCTGCTTCAAGCGGAGCGAAAATCAAGTACATTCTCGAAACACATTTTCATGCCGATTTTGTTTCCGGTCACCTCGACTTGGCAAAAGAAACCGGAGCTACCGTCGTTTTTGGACCAACCGCAAAACCCAATTTCAATGCGCATGTCGCAGCAGACGGGGAAATACTGAAACTCGGCAACATGAAGATCAAAGTGTTGCATACACCCGGACATACCATGGAAAGTTCTTGCTTTTTACTCATGGATGAAAACGATAAACCATTGTCTTGTTTCACAGGCGACACTTTGTTTATCGGTGATGTTGGTCGTCCGGACCTTGCCGTAAAAACCGATTTGAGTCGTGAAGATCTTGCGGGACATTTGTTCGATTCGCTTCGGAATAAAATCATGACACTGCCTGACGATGTGCTCGTATATCCCGGACATGGTAAGGGTTCTGCATGTGGTAAAAATTTGGGAGATGATCCATACGATACCATTGGGAATCAGAAAAAAGTCAATTATGCTTTGCGTTATACCATGAGCAAGGAAGAATTTGTGAAGGAAGTCACAGATGGATTATTGCCTCCTCCTGTGTATTTCCCGAAAAATGCGGTGATGAACAGAGAAGGATATACTTTGTTTTCGGATGTAAAAGAGAAAGCATTGAGAGCTTATGATCCCGATGAATTTGAAATGTTGATGATGAAGGAAAAAGCCCTTGTTATCGATACACGCAATACAGCTGATTTTGCAAAAGCACATATTCCCGGATCTTGGAACATTGGTATTGACGGTCAATTTGCCATGTGGGTAGGAGCATTGGTACACGATATCAAACAGCGTATTTTAATTGTTGCCGAACCGGGAAGAGAGCAGGAGGTTGTGACGCGTTTGTCGCGCGTGGGATATGACGATACCATTGGATTTCTCAGTGGGGGTTTTGCTACATGGACTTACGAAGGAAAAGCTTTTGCATCCACACCATCACTCAGTCCCGCCGATTTTGCAACCCTCTACAAAAAAGGGAATGTAACACTCATCGACGTGCGCAAACCCGGTGAATACCTTGCCGACCATTTCGATAATATACCAAATATTCCATTGGATTACCTGATCGAAAACATGGATAAATTTCCCAAAGAAGGCACGTTTTATTTGCATTGTGCCGGAGGCTACCGTTCCATGATTGCCGTATCTATCCTGCAATCTAAGGGATACACCAATGTGGTAAATGTAGAAGGCGGATACAAAAAAATTGCGGAGGCTTTGGGACTGGTAGGTGCTTAAAACTATTATGGGAGAATGATGAGTTTGGTATTCATTTCTACTTTTTCGAAAAGTGCAATGATGTCCGGATTCTGCATGCAAACACATCCCCAGGTTAAGTTTTGAGTTCCATCTGCCATAAAGGAACCGTTCCAACCATGTAAACCAACTCTTCCGCCTAATTTGGTGAAAGAGTTGGTTTTTCCTTTTTGGAGATCAACCTTTTCAATGTTTTGGTATTGTTCTTTTGTCAATAGACCACGTTGGTATCCGGAATAAGCATCGTAACGGTTGGGATAGCTAAAATGCATCCAACGATCTCCCAGCCATGGTCCTGTGCCCCCGTAAAATGGTCCTTTTTCCATTTCGGTGATGCGGTATTCTCCTTCAGGAGTGCGATTGTCGCCTTCTTGTTGTTTGTGACCAAGAGGTTCCTGACCTAAACATATATCGAACGAGTCAAGCAATTGCCCGTTTTCAAAATAATAGAGCAGGTAATCTTTTTTAACGGCAACCAATAGTTTTTTCTCTGTTGAAGGAACAGTGAGAACTGCATTTTCGCGCAAATACTTTTCCAATCCCCGGTCGATAAAAACGGGTAGGGCATTTTGTCTTTCGATACAGAAAACGGGGTCATTGAATATTTTTCCCAGACACTCGGAATGCACGGTATCATTGGTATTGAAGGGACTTGACAAAAACGGACCGTAATGAACGATGATGTTTTTTGGTCGGCCATTTTCCAAAAAAACATGTTCAATGCGCAGGTAAATGCTATCTTCTCTGGTGTATTTCTCCAGGACTTTTCCGCGCATGAGTGGATAAAGTGATTTTTCGCCTATGAATCCTGTGTGCCATTGTTCATTGAAAAGCGAATCGCTTATTTTCTTCCCTATGCGGATGGTTTTGTGTACTCCCTTATGGATGAATTTTCCGGTAAATACCTTTCCGCTCAATGGATCGCGAAATCCATCGCCTAAATTGGGAAGAAAGAGCGAATCGTAGGAATGACGGGTTTTTTCGATGGGTTTGGGTTTTTTGCTCGTGATGGGGATTACTTTAAAATCATGACCTAGGTCAGTTTTTTTTCGGTTAGACATGCCGATAAAACCAACAAGAATCAGGATTAAGAAAGCTATTCTGGTGACCATCATCATTCAATTTACTTCATCTGTGTTTGAAATTCACAATTTGAAAATAGTAACGTAAAAACAAGGGCTTAAAGTTTATGGCGAAGAAAAAAATGGTGGTAACTGTTTTAGGTTGTGGTCATGTTGGAAGCAGCATTGCCTGGCTTTTAATGGATGACAATCGTTTTAATCTCGACATCAATATCATGTGTGATACTGAAGTAAATGAAGGTCGACTCATGGAGCTCAAGCATTGTCAGGCTTTCCACCACAAGCACCGTTTGTACATCAACAATGCGGAAATGTTCCATGAATCGGATGTGGTTTTTCATGCGGCTGCTGTAAAACGAAAAATCATTGGCTCGCGCATGGAGGTTCTGAAAGAAAACATGGAAGTAACGGACAAGGTCTTCCGTGGTGTTCGGTTCAAAAAAGATGTGCGCATCATTGTGCTGAGTAATCCGGTCGATATCATTTCCTGGTATACTTGGAAAGTCACCGGATTGGAACATTGGCAAGTGATAGGTTCAGGTACCTTAATCGATAGTGTGCGCATGGCTGCCATTGTTGCGGAGCGCATGGGATTGCAGTCATCCGATGTGTTTGCACGCGTGGTGGGTGAACACGGAGAAACCATGACTCCTTTGATTTCGCAATTAAGGGTGAAAGGAAATACCATCGATCACAAATACCTTAACGACGAGGATTTCATTCACTCTGTTCGACAAGAAACAATTTTTGCGGCGCGAAAAATCAAACTAACGCAAGAGGCAACATATATGGGCATTGCCGAATGTGCAGTAAGAATGATGGATGCCCTGTTTCAGAAGGAAGAAACTTTTAATTGGCCTGCATCTGTGTTGTTACCCGATGCTTGTAACATCAAATTAAAAGTGCAAACTCCGATTTACATTAGCGTGCCATTGATCCTTGGAAATAAAAAATACAAAGTCGATAACTCTGTTGAACTGACGGAAAGGGAATGGTCGCAATTGCGGGTCTCTGCGATTTACCTCGAGAATATCATAAAGGGATTGTAATCACTTTGTGCTTCTTCCCATAAGGGCGTATTGCACAATATTAGCTCCCATTTGCAGGGCTTTCTGGCGTGTTTCTTCCGAATCGTTATGCACGGAAGGATCTTCCCAACCATCGCCTAAATCACATTCGTAATCGTAAAAAATCACCATTTTCCCTTTGTAAAAAAGTGCAAAACCTTGTGGTGGTTTTTTATCGTGTTCGTGAATTTTGGGTAATCCTTTTCCAAACGAATATTTCTGGTGGTAAATGGGATGGGTGTGCGGAATCTCGACGAATTTACTTCCGGGAAAAAGTTTTTCCACTTCTTTACGGATAAACTGATCCATACCGTAGTTGTCGGAAATATGCAGGAATCCCCCGGCTGCAAGGTAATTGCGGAGGTTGTCCACGTCTCTGGCCGACCATACCACGTTTCCATGTCCGGTCATGTGGATGAAAGGAAAGGTGAAAATATCCGGACTGGATGCTTCAACCGTAGCGACTTCTTTGTTGATGTTCATGCCCAATTGCTGATTGCAGAATTTAACCAGGTTGGGAAGAGCAGTAGGATTGGCATACCAGTCACCACCGCCATTGTATTTCAACACGGCGAATTGATACGTTCCTTGCGCCATGGAAGCGAAAGGAAAAAACAAAACGAAGAAGAGCAACGCAAACTTCATACGCGTAAATATCCGAAAAAAACAACAAACACCTTCAGTAGTGCTGTTGATAATTCCAACGCAACCTTTCCCTCATTGCAGGAACATTTTACATTCTGCTGCGTTTTGGGAGTATGGAATTTCCGGATGAAAACGGAAAAAACGATATTGTGGTATGGAATTGCTCAACTTTAACAAACTCAATAAAATCAAGCCTGCCAAAGGAACGGTTTTAATTTCGGAGCCTTTTCTGGACGATGATTATTTCAAACGATCGGTCATTTTGCTTTGCGAACACAATGAGGAAGGGACATTCGGATTTGTGCTGAACAATTTCATCGAAATTTCACTTACCGATTTGATCGAGGATTTGCCTGCATTTGATGCGCGTATTTCCATTGGTGGACCGGTCAATGCCGATAATTTATTTTACCTGCACACCCTTGGGGAACACATTCCCGGAAGTATTGAAATCTTCGATGGAATCTACATGGGAGGTAGTTTTGAAGTGCTGCAAGTGGCGCTTGAA
>JBIKKU010000406.1:0-2883 GCA_044360245.1 Flavobacteriales bacterium
TTGTTGTTCAACAATAATGGATACGATTTACAATTCCGCATTGCAGCTGACTATGCTTTTTTAGCTAAAGTATTTTGGAAGCAACAGGTGCGTTTTAAATATTTACCTTTTGTTGTGAGTGTGTTCGACACAGAAGGTATAAGTTCTTCCCCAGAGCAAAAATCGCGTGTTGAGCAGGAAAGAAAAGCCATTCATAATGCCTATGCACCTTTCTGGATTCGATTTGTCTATTACACCTATGCAAAAATCAACCGATGGATAGGCCGATAGTCAGTATCATCATTCCGACCTACAACTATGGCAGGTTTTTGCAGGATGCATTGGCGTCGTTGAGAAAACAATCCATGCAGCAATGGGAGTGTATCGTGGTGGACGATTGTTCAACGGACCAAACCGAAGATGTCGTAAAATCTTTTGCAGCAGAAGATTCACGCTTCATATACCATCGTCTGGAAAGAAACAGTGGTGTCAGTGCTGCCCGAAATGCTGGTATTGCTATTGCCCAAGGAACATTCATTCAATTGCTGGATGCCGATGATGCCATTGCTCCGGATAAACTGAACATTCAGGTGGATTATTTGCAACTGCACCCACAGGTGGATTTGGTGTATTCCGATTTCTTTCATTTCACCGAAACATTTTATTTTAATTCCGCCGGTGAATATGCTCCCGATGAAAAACTAAACGGAAGTTCGGATGTGGTATTAAAGCGATTGCTCCGAGGAAATGTGTTTCGCATGAACACCTTATTGATTCGCCGCAAGGTGTTTGATCAAGGAGGATTTATTCCCGAATTCAGAGCTGTTGAGGATTGGGAATTTTGGATGCGTTGTGCTGTGTTTGGATTTCAATTCGCTTACCTCGATGATTCCAAAGCCATTTCAGCCGTGCGAGTGAATCCGAATGGACTAAGCAAGGACCTCCGCGGGATGCGTAGATTTTATCTGCCTGTTTTGCAACACATCTGGATACAGAATGGTGTTTCGTTACAAGTTCGGAATGCACTTTGGCTAAGGTATCTGTTGACTTTTTTCGACCATTTGTTTTTCCGCAAAGGAGATATTCGATTTATTCCTGAACGAAAAACCGGATTTGTTTTGCGTTTGTTTCTTCTTGGTATTTTTACCTGGCCATTCTTCTTCTTATATAAACTCATGCGCATCCTACGATGATCTACGATTGTTTTACTTTTTTCAATGAACTCGATTTACTGGAGATTCGATTGCATGAACTTGATGCCCATGTGGATCAATTCGTTTTGGTTGAAGCAACCCTCACGCATCAAGGAAAACCAAAACCTTTGCATTACGAAGAAAACAAAGCACGGTTTGCAGCTTTTCACCATAAAATCATTCATGTCATTGTTTCGGAATATCCCGATAATAGAGAAGCTTCGGCATGGGTGTATGAAAAGCACCAGCGGAATTCCATTCGCGACGGACTCAAAAATGCCAAAGCAGGAGATGTGATTATGATTTCGGATGTCGATGAAATTCCTCGTCCCGAAAAAATAAAAGAAGCCGCCGGCATGAAAGGCACGCGAATATTTCGTCAACGGATGTATTATTATTACCTCAATTGCATCAACGCAACTGAACTCGGAAAGCGGAAGTATTTTTGGAACGGAACCATTATGGTGAATTTCGAAGATTTAAATCGTCCCATTCAAGATTACCGCGAGGCTGGAATGATGTTGTTGGCGAAGTTCAATCCGAGTTTCATCCGCAGGGTATATTATTCCTGGTTTTTGTTTCGCAAAGTATATTCCAAAGGATTTCAAATTCGTTTTGTCTCCGATGCAGGTTGGCATTTTTCGTATTTGGGTGGCGTGGAAAAAATCATTCACAAACTCGAAGCCTTTGCGCATGAGGAATACAATAAACCTGAATACAAAGACCCCAAACGTATTGAACAAGCCATCGCCAATGGTGAGGATATTTTTGGAAGAGGATTTCGTTACCGTTTTGTTGCTTTAGACGAAAGCTGGCCTTCGTTTATTCGCATGCATCAAGAGAAGTACAGTGCTTTTATCGCTGCAGTGAAAGCTTAATCAATTCTTCCATTTTATCGCCCCATGCTTTCCAATTGTGTGATTGCTCATACAAAGCATAAGCGCTTTTGCATAACATGTGGTATTGTGTGGGATGATGCCAGATTTGAGCGAGTTGTGCGGCGAATTGTTCTGCAGTGGCGTTTTCGGGCAATACCAATCCGTTTTGATGATGCACTACAGCGCCTTCAATGCCTCCGGTTCTTCTGGTGAGGGATGGTGTACCACAAGAGGCGGCTTCGCAAAAAACAATGCCGTAACATTCTGCCTTGGAAGGAAGAAATAAAAAGTGATGATCAAGTAACAACGATTGAATTTTTCCTTCGCCTTGCGGGTCGTTTTTGTTGATGAATGGAATGATCGTGATATCCGGATCGGGTGCAAGGTTTGGTGTAACTCCTACAATCGTAAGCGTGCAGGAAATCCCTTGCTGACGCAATAAACGGAAGGTTTCCAAAACAAGCGGACCACCTTTTCGTTCCCAGTCAACTCCCAAAAACAAGAGACGTAATCGGTCTTTTGGTTTTTCTTTTAAGGCTTTTTCAGTTGATGGAAACTGCAAGAAATTTGCACCAAAAGGAAACATTTTTACCCTTGTGGGATTTGCACCGTGTTTTTCCATAGCCGCATCAGCCGCCCAATGAGAAGGGAAAACGGCAAAGCGTGCTTTTTGTATGGCCAGGTTTTCTGTTTCGCGCGATTGAATAAGTGAGTTCGAAGTCAATTGCGAATAAGCAGGGTAGTAGTTTACCATATTGCCAAAAACCGTGTCGGAGAGCAGGATAAACGGAATGTCGGTTTTTAGTCTTGAAACGACGGTACTTGCAGATGGA
>JBIKKU010000203.1:0-6054 GCA_044360245.1 Flavobacteriales bacterium
TGTCCGGACGATCAGCCGAAATTTTAGCTTCGGCTTGTAGGGCATAATGTTCGGCAAGTGCTTTGGAATGTGCATAGTCAAAACCTCTGCCGGTTAGGATCCGCGATATTTTATTTCGGATTCTTCCGCGTTGCAAGGGTTTTCCTCCATCCAGCGGACCCAAAACCACGACATCTTTGTACCTATTGCGCAATTCTTGCAACATGGCAAAGTGAATACCCGACCATGATCTGCGGTCTTCGGGGTTGGTGGTGGTTAGAAAACCAATACGAGGTTCTTTCAACATGTGGCTGTGAAGATACGAATTGCAGAAAAGCAGGCCAAGACAGCTCCTTTGGTATATTTGTACCAATGAGTCCAAAGCCGCAGATTTCCATTGTCATTGTCAGTTATAACGTACGTGGAATTCTGCGCGATTGTTTGTTGTCCATTCGCGAACATGCCGGGATTTCAAACGAAGTTATTTTGGTCGACAATGCCTCTCCCGATGGTACTGTGGAAATGGTTAGGCAGGAATTTCCTGAAGTGGTGTTGATTGCATCCGAAGAGAATCTTGGATTTTCTCCCGGAAATAATTTGGGTATGGCCAAAGCAAATGGTGAGTTTATCCTTTTGCTCAATCCGGATACACTTGTATTACCCGGTGCGCTTCAGCAATGGCTGGACTTGCATCAAAAACAGCATGCGGGAATTTCCGGTCCGCAATTGCTCAACGCCGACAAATCCCTGCAACGTTCAACCTGGAAAACACCCGGTTTTTTTGCTTCGTTTATGGAAATGGTGATGTTGCATCGTTTGTTTAAGGTTGGACAATACCCCTTGAAAAATTTCACTACTGATTTTTCCTGCGATTTTGTTTCGGGTGCGGCCATGTTGTTTGAGCGCAAATGGTTTGAAAAATTAGGAGGTTTGGATCCGATTTTGTTTTGGATGGAAGACGTCGATTTCTGTTATCGATTCAGAAAAGAAGGATTGACTTGTTTTTATTTTCATGAGCCACAGATCATTCATTTGGGCGGACAATCCTCAAAAACCAATTACAATCGCGTTATTTCCAACCAATTGATTTCGCGTTTAAAATTTTCGAGAAAACACCATAGTTCCATCTCACAATTTTTCCTAAAGTTGGTTTTGCGCATGCATATTTTAACGCGCATTCTTGCTTTTGGGATATTGCATGTTTTTCGCAAAACACCTAAAGCCGAAGCTTATGTGTTTTCCTGGAAAAAATTGAATAGGTATTTGTATCACGCTGATCATTCCATTTGATGAGGATTTTACTTTTGGCAGATATCAATTCTTCACACACTCGAAGGTGGGCTGAAGGTTTAGCAGGAAAGGGATTCTCCATTGCTATTTGGTCCACTTCATTACCTGTGTCTGATTGGTTTTCGTCTTCCGGAATTCATTTTTTTCAAGGTCCGGTGCGCAATGGATGGATGGGTAAATTCAACTATTTTTTTTCCCATAAAAGTGCAAAAAAGGCGATTCTAGCTTTTCGTCCGCATTTAGTACATGCGCATTATGCAAGTAGTTATGGAATGATAGGAAGGAAAACGAATTTTCATCCTTTTTTTATTTCTGTTTGGGGTTCTGATTTATTCGAATTCCCTAACAAAAATGTTTGGAGCGGAAAAGTTTTTGCTAAAAATTTGAAGGCAGCGGATAGGATTTTCGCTACGTCAAAGGTGATGTGTGTTGAGCTCAAGGAAAGATGGAAAACAAATCCGATTCAAATGCCTTTTGGAATAAATACTAATGTTTTTGTTCCTGCAAAATCATATCGTTTTTGTCAGCCTGAAACCTTAGTTATTGGCATGGTTAAATCGATGGAACATGTTTACGGGGTAGATGTATTAATTCGTGCTTTTGCAATGGCTTCCTCGAGGAATCCTGAAATAAAATGGAAGCTGATCATTGCTGGTGGAGGATCTAAACTTGAAGAATATAGAGAATTGGCAGCAAGATTAAAATCGAACAACCTAATTCAATTTTTAGGTAAAATTGATTATTTAGAAATTCCTTCCGTTCATCAGGAGTTTGATGTTTTTGTGAATCCTAGTCGGCAGGAAAGTTTTGGCGTTTCTGTATTGGAAGCCTCTTCCTGCGGAAAACCGATCATAGCCACAAGAGTTGGTGGATTAGCCGAAACTGTTCAGGATGGTTTTACTGGTATATTGGTTAGCCCCGATAACCCGGAGTCACTTTGTGAAGCATTGCTCGTATTGGCTCGGGATAAGGAAAAGAGAACCCGTATGGGCAATAATGGAAGGGCTTATGTTTTAGAATCCTTTGATTGGGATAAAATTTTAGAAAAAATGAAATCACACTATTTGGAGTTTGGTAATTTAGAATCAAAATGAAAATCCTCATACTAACCCAGTACTTTCCTCCTGAAGTTGGTGCGCCGCAGAATCGATTGTTCGAACTCGCCACCCGTTTGAAAAAACAAGGAGCCGAAGTAACGATTTTGACAGCCATGCCAAACTATCCTAAGATGGTAGTGCATGATGGGTATAAGGGGAAATGGTATAAGCGAGAGGAAATATCCGGGTTAACCGTTCATCGAAGTTGGATTTACGTGAGTTCGAAAAAAGGCATACTACGTAGATTGCTTAATTATTATTCTTTTGTTTTTTCTTCGTTTTGGGTTGGATTGTTTAAAATCAGAAAGCAGGATTTAATTCTGGTAGAAAGTCCGCCGCTTTTTTTGGGTAAAACAGGATACTTATTAAAGTTGTTCAAGCGTTCGAAAATGATTTTCAACGTGAGTGATTTATGGCCGGAAAGTGCTGAGAAATTAGGTATTGTAAACAATAAAATGCTGTTATGGTTGAGCTATAAACTGGAAGCTTTTTTATACAAACGAGCTTGGATTGTTACCGGGCAAACTCAAGGAATTGTTAAGGACATTCAAAAGCGTTTTCCGTCTAAAAAAGTTTTTTGGCTTCCGAATGGTGTAAATGTAAAATTGTTTTTTCCTGATGAAAAAGGAGGCATGGTGTGGAGGGAAAAAATGGGATATTCTAAGGAGGCATTGCTATTTCTATATGCCGGAATCATTGGTCATGCGCAGGGATTGGAGGTAATACTCCGTGCTGCAAAAATGGTAGAAGATAATCCTCGCATACAATTTGTTTTATTTGGAAGTGGTCCTGAGAAAGAAGGATTGTTAAATCTTGCCACCGATTTGGATTTGAAAAATGTTAAGTTTCTTGATCCTGTTTCCAAAGCAGAAATGCCTGCTATTGTTTCGGCCTCTGATGCAGCTGTGATTCCTTTGAAGAAACTTGATTTGTTTCTAGGAGCCATTCCTTCCAAAATTTTTGAGAACATGGCGATGAAAAAACCTATTTTGCTAGGTGTGGATGGTGAAGCAAGAGAATTGTTTATCGAGAAAGGTAAAGGCGGTTTGTTTTTTGAACCTGAAAACAGCGTTGATCTTGCCGAAAAAGTAAAATTATTTGCACACGATACCGATCTTAGAAAGCAATTGGGTGAAAATGCCCATACTTATGTTTTAGAAAATTTCGACCTGGATCGCATCGCAGAAGGATTCTGGGAAACATTAAAAAAGGAAGGAATGAAATGACCTATTTCGAAGGAAAAAGTGTGGGTATAAAAGATTGGATATTCCTATTTACATGGATGATCCTGTTTTTTGTATTGCCTGTATTTCCCGATTTGGTCCCCCCTTTCATTTTGCTCAATTTCCTTGTTCATTTTATATTCTTTAAATACCTGAGATTCAATGGTGGTGTAATACGCATACTTTGGCCGATGATTTTGCTGTATGCTTTTTATGCACTTGGGATGAATTGGACTGAGCACTCTGATTTAGGATTTACTTCATTGGAAAGAAAAATGTCCTTGCTTGCTTTTCCAATTTTGTTTCTGATAACAGGAAAGAAAGACGAACGGTTTTTTCGGTTTGCTTTTTTTCTTCTAATCCTAGGTTTATTGCTTAATATGGTTTTAAGCTTTGGACAGGCGTTTGTGTGTTGGTATTCCGGTGGAAATCGCGATTGTTTTTTCTCAAGTAATTTATCCTATAACATTCATCCAAGTTATTTGTCCATGTACGCTGTACTCGGAATAGCATTTTTGGTCTACGATCTTGTAAAGTACAGATCAACTGTAGGCAAAAAACAGCTTTGGGTTTACAGTTCAGGGATAATGTTGTTGTCGGTATTTGTGGTTTTTCTTTCTTCCAAGGCCGGACTTTTATCTTTGGGGTTGTGCTTTTTATTGGCAGGCATTTGGACAGCCATTCAATTAGGCAAAATAAAATTAATCCTCAAAATAGTTGGAACTGCTTTTGTTGGAATCACCTTATTCCTTTTGTTTTCCTCTGTACCATTAGAACGATTCAAAAATGCAATTGCGGTGAATGCCTTAAGTGAAGAAGAACTTTTCGACCAGCATAAAACCTCTATTGAAAGTAACGTTGTTCGCAGAATGATTTGGATTGTTTCGCTAGAATTGATAGCCGAGCATCCGAATGGTGTTGGTACGGGAGACGTTATTCCTGTCTTGTTGGAAAAATACAAAATGCGCGGTATGACAGGTGCATTGGAAAAGGAGTTTAATTGTCACAACCAATATTTGCAAACTACCATTGCCCTTGGTTGGATGGGAGGAATACTTGTTGTCATAATGATATTGTGGCCATTGACACTTTCAATAAGACGAAAAGATCCATTGCTTCTGTTTTTCTTTTTGCTTTTTGGAATTAACATTTTGGTAGAATCCATGCTTGAAGTTCAGGCCGGTGTTGTGTTTTTTTCATTGTTTGCAGGAGTATTTGCAATTCGGACAAACACCTGAGTTTACCTCAATTCTGTTAATTTTGCATCAACTCAAATTTTATGCTGCCATTTTCACCTCCGCGAATCGATGAAAAAACGGTTGAAGCCGTTAAGGAAGTTTTGTTGTCGGGATGGATTACTACCGGACCGAAAACCAAATTGTTCGAAAAGAAATTGTCGGAATACAATGGCAATCCCAATACCTTGTGTTTGAATTCTGCCACCGCCGGATTGGAAATCATGCTGCGTTGGTATGGTGTAGGGCCCGGTGATGAAGTGATTCTTCCTGCTTACACTTATTCTGCCACGGCCAATGTTTGTCAGCATGTTGGAGCCAAAGTTGTTTTGGTCGATACCAATGCCGATGATTTCAATATTTCAGTAGAAGCGATAGAAGCTGCCATTACCGAAAAGACAAAAGTCATCATGCCTGTCGATTTTGCCGGAATGCCATGCGATATGGATGCCATCAATACGCTTGTAAAACGAGAAGATATCCGTAAAAAATTTAGACCTGCAACAAAGGAACAAGAACGATTGGGACGCATCATGATTCTATCGGATGCTGCTCATTCCATTGGTGCGCGGTACAAGGGAAAAAAAACCGGATCGCTTTGTGATGTTGCAGTGTTTTCTTTTCATGCTGTAAAAAACCTAACTACAGCAGAAGGTGGGGCAGTAGCGCTGAATTTTCCGGAACCGTTTAACAACGAAGAAATTTATAAAGCACTTTGCATTAAAACCTTACACGGACAAAATAAAGATGCACTTGCCAAAACCCAAAAAGGAGGTTGGCGTTATGACATTATTGAGCCGGGATACAAATGCAATATGATGGACATCCAGGCTGCTATTGGATTGGTGGAATTGGAACGTTATGATGAGGATAATCTGGTACGCAGAAAAGCTATTGTAAGCCGCTACCATGAACGTCTTGCACCATATTCCTGGGCGCATACTCCAATGCTGGCTGATGCAAATCGTGAATCCTGTTATCACCTTTATCCATTGCGCATTCAAGGAATTACTGAAGAACAACGTGATGCCATCATCAATGCAATTTTCGAAAAAGAAGTTTCCGTTAATGTGCATTTTATTCCCTTGCCGATGTTGAGTTACTACAAAGGATTGGGCTACAACATGGCCGATTATCCCATAGCTTATGCGAATTACGCTTGTGAGATTACTTTGCCTTTGTATTATACACTCACCGATCAGCAAGTGGACATGGTTCTGGATGCGGTGG
>JBIKKU010000005.1:0-29533 GCA_044360245.1 Flavobacteriales bacterium
AAATGTTGGAATAAGGGAACAACAAACACAAGATGTTGTGGTGTATCCGAATCCCGCTCAGGATAACATTTTTTGGAATACTCCGGGAATTGTGGAAGCATCATTGATTTCTTTTACGGGACAAATTATTGCACAACAAAAAGGAAATAATATTTCTTCCCTGCAAATTCCCGCATCGTGTTCGAATGGATTTTACATCCTGCGCCTTCGCACCAACACGGGAATTTACAAGAGAAAAAAAATCGTGGTAAAACGTTGATTATTGTATCGTAAACGTTAATCCTCCCATCCTTAAATTTCCTGAAGGTCCGCTAACAGTATTTGGCTGAATCACAATGATAGTGCCTGTTCCGGAAGCTCTGCACAATTGAATCATTTTTGGCGTTGCTTGTCCGTTTGGTGATGTTTCGGTAATCTTCGTTCCTGAACTTGTTAAAAAGGTCATTGAAAATCCATTGACAGAAAACCTCACTTTTGCAGGATCGAGCGGAAAACTATTGTCGTAACCTGCGCGAATTCCCGCATTGATATTGGCTACCAAGGCACCTTTGGTGATGCGTGTATCTGCAGACGATAATCCACCGAGATAGAGTTGTGGTGTAGGTAATTTTTTCACCACATATTTTGGTCCGGGCATTGTTTTCGTTCCTTTTTCGGTGCGCACAACTACTGTGCTTTGATAGGCTCTTCCTGCATTTGCGGGAGTTGCTTGTACTTTGAATTTTCCATTTCCGGATGGAGAAACCGATAATCCAGGAATGGACAAGCTTACCTGATCTTGCGGATAACCACTTGCCGTCGCTGAAAAGGTGTGTGGATATCCTGCATAAATTACTGTGAGGTCTTCGTTGGCAACAACACCCATGGGCTGACCGACTTCGTAGGAATAAGTCCAAGGCAACCATTTTTCCTGCCCATTTTCTTCTACCGAAACTTTTCCGCTGATGGTGTATTGTCCGGGTGCTCCGGCCAAGACCTGCACTTTTCCACTGGTCTCTTTCATGGATGTCATTTCGGGATCGTTCACGGCGTATTGGATTCGATTTACTTTATTGGAGTCGTATGCGGCAATCATGATTTGAACCGGCATGGAGTCGCCCGAATTGAGGTAATTGCTCGGAGCAAATGCCAATGGTTCCACTTTATTGAAAACAAAAGGAGGAACATCCACACGCGACAAAATCAATTCCAATGCTTGTGCTTCGGCCGATCGTATATCGTTGGAGATGGAAGTAAACAATGCCGCTGCAGCAACTACCGGAGCATGATCGAACATGCCGAATTGCCAATCGACTTCTTCTTCAAAATTGTTGAGTTTTTCGGGAACGGATAACAAACGGTAAATGGATCTTAATTTTTCATGGTCCTTTTCATAAGCATGTTCCCGGATTTCTCTTTCAAAAGAAACGGTGTCCTTTACTGCAGAAGGGTTGTAACTATACGTTTTTGCGCCAAAGGAATATGCTGCCACTTTTTGAAGCAGTCCGTCGCGATAATCATGCAATCTCTTGCGGATTTCAGCACCGAATGCATGTCCCTCGCTTCCCGGCTCACCGCCGAACAAACGCGTTGCCACATCGTAATCGTCTTTGTTTTCAACGCTCATTAAGTCTTCGGTAACAAAACGTTTTCTTACTTTATCTTCTTGCACAAAATCTCTTCCTTCAACCTCTTTGAGCATGCGGTTCTTACAATCCATCTGAATAAAGCGATCCATAGTAAATGTTAGTTCCCGAACTTCAGCGGCAACTTTTTGCCAAGGCACGACTTTCGAAGCTGATTCCGGAATTTTATGCACCAATTCTCCGGCATGTTTTTCGGCCAATTGCGCCATGATGCTTTCGCTTTTGGCAACCATTACGGCATTGCTTTCCGCAAGTTTGTTGTCGAGTTTTACAAAAGCATTGATGATTTCCTTTGATACATTCAATGCCAGAAGCGCGGTGAGTACTAAGTACATCATACCAATCATCTTCTGCCGCGGGGTTTCTTTTCCTCCGGCCATAACACATAAATTTAGGTTGAACACATTGTTTTCACGCAAACAACAACATGAGCACCTTCCCGAGTTACGTAACTAAACCTGTAATGCAGGTATCCAAAAAAAGGAACAGTATTTTTCAAGGCACGATATTGGTTATCTTCATACCATGCGGATACTCATTGTTGGATTATTGTTTTTGCTTGCATTAAGTGCGCATTCAAAAGATACCTTGCTGGTATTGAACAATGGACACATGAATGTGCCTGTACGCATTATCTATCCAAGCAAGCCTAAAGCAACTTTGTTATTGTTGCATGGATGGAACCTTCCGGCGATGGAGTGGTGCGAAAAAACCAAGCTCTGTAACCTTGCCGGCGAAAAGGGTTTTATCCTTGTCATTCCTTTTTTTGCAAAGACAACTTACCATTTCGAAACCTATCCCCAGACACGGAAAGATTACCTGATTTATCCAACACGCAAATGGATGTATGATGTGTTTTTGGTGCATATGCAGAAACAATTCGGACTACTCAAAAAAGGCGATGAAAATTTTGTGGCCGGATTATCCACCGGTGGAAGAGGCGCCGCTCTATTTGCTTTGGAAAATCCGGATATTTTTCGGGGCGTTGCTTGTTTGTCTGCCGATTTCGATCAGCGTAAAATAGCCGGAGAACCCATCAATACCGGGTTTTATGGTTCTTACAACAGCTTTCCGGAACGTTGGTCGGGTCGCGATAATATTTATTTGCGTGCATCAGCATTCCAAGTTCCAGTGTACCTGGCCCACGGAAAAAAAGACGCGCTATGCCCCTTTACGCAAACTCAATCCTTTGCAGATACACTGAAAAAACTGCATCCCACCTTGGAAATACGTAGTATCATCGATCCGGAAGCCCAGCATAACTACCGGTTTTGGTCGAAACACAGCAATGCTCTTCTCTTATTTTTTGAATCGCTTTTAAAGTAATTGCTTTCTTCTTTTTTGTTATCTTCATACAAGTGGCCTTTAAAAGATTCATAGCACTCATGATATTCTGCCTACCGCTTTTGGCGCAGGGACAGATTCATAATTTCCGTCGCTATCATCTGGAGAATGGTTTATCGCAATCGCAGGTTTCTTCTATTGCGCAAGACAAACAAGGTTACATCTGGCTAGCCACCGAAGGCGGAGGATTGAATCGTTTCGACGGAAAAACCTTCCTTACCTATACCATGCAGGAAGGCTTAAGCAGCAATACCATTTGGAAAATTTACATCGACAGTCACGATGAAATGTGGATTGGAACCGATAAAGGATTATCGCATTTCGATGGTAAACGCATTGAACAAATTGAAACGCCTTTTTCCATTATGGATAAAGACGTGTGGGATATTACCGAAGATAAAAACGGTCACATCTGGATTGCCACAGGAGGTTACGGTGTCTTGCGTTACGACCGTGTGCGCTGGACAAAATTCGGCATCAACGATGGTTTAGGTTTTGGTGTGGTGTACAAAATCTTTTGCGACATCAACAACCATATTTGGGCAGGATCTGCAGGATATGGTATTGCGCGATTCAAAGGCGAGACCTTCGAAAATGTTTCGGACCGCACCGGATTGCCCGGAAAATTCATCAATGAAATTGGTGAAGACAATGAAGGAACAATGCTGGTATTTACAGAAGAAGGCGTGTTTCAATTCACCGGAGAAAAATTTAATCCAACAGGATTTCTGCTTCCCAAAGGAGAAGAAGCCACTGAATCCTTTTTTGATTCCAAAGGAAATTTTTGGGTAAGCACCATCAACAGCGGTCTTTTCAAATACACCGGAAGTCGCGTTACGCATTACACCATTCACAATGGTTTACCATCGGAACACATTCTTACGATTTTCAAAGACCACCAGGGAAATATTTGGTGTGGTTTTGACGGAGGTGGAATTACTGTTTTCCAAAACGACCGCTTTGTGCACCACAACCGAACAAGTGGTTTAATCAATGAAGTGATTAAAGCATTAGGCGAAGATCAATTCGGAAATTTCTGGTTCGGATCGGAAGGCGGACTGATACGGTTTGACGGATTAAACTATACATTCTACGGAGCAGATAACGGTTTGCACGAATTGAACATTCATTCCCTTTTGGTCAATCCCGACCAAACCATTTGGGTAGGAACAGATGATGGTCCTGCACTATTCAAAGACGGAAAATTTATTCCCTATCCCAATTCGCCTGATGTAACCATAGGTGCGGTTTTCTGTTTCTTCCGCGATCCTGAAACACAACAAGTATGGATAGGTAGCGATGAAGGTGTATTGTATTTTACCGGAAATGGATTCGATCACCGCTTCATGGATTCATTGCCCGATTTACGTGTTTTCAATATCCGCTATTTCGGTCGCGAAGATTATTGGTTCTGTACCAACGAAGGTCCATACCGTTTCAATTCAAGGGTGTTTGCAAAAGTTCCAATCCAGGATGAGTTCGGAAAACTCGATGCAATGGATTGTTGGAAAGATGCAGCAGGAAATGTTTGGATAACTACGAGTCGTGGATTGGTAGTTAAACGAAAAAACGAAACCATTGAAACGATAAAAAAACGCGATGGATTATCTTCCGACAATTTGTACTGTATGGTTTACGACGGAAAATTCTTGTGGATTGGATCGGACCATGGTGTTGACCGCATTAGCTTTGATGAAGAGTGGGACATAGCAGAAATCAGAAATTACGGGAAGCTGGAAGGTTTTGCTGGAATGGAATGCAATGCCAATGCAACACTGGTAGATCACACGGGAAAAGTTTGGTTTGGAACGGTTGGTGGTGCAACGTGTTATGATCCGCAAAAAGATGAAAAAAACATTACGCCTCCTTTGATGATGATTCGCGGAGTGCGCTTGTTGTATGAAGAAGTAAAATGGTCGCAAAAATATCCGGATGTCAAATTCAAAGACGGACTCCCCATTCAACCTCTGTTCCGTTACCGCGACAATCACCTCACTTTTGATTTCGTTGGAATTGATTACGTCAATCCGGATGCCGTGAAATACCGTTTCATGCTCGAAGGATTTGATGATGGATGGTCGCCCGAAAAACCCGAAAACTCTGCCACTTACTCCAACTTACCTCCGGGAAAATACACCTTCAAAGTTCAAGCCCGCAACGGCGATGGATATTGGAGTCGCATCATAGAATTTCCTTTTGAAGTAGATGCTCCCTTCTGGATGAAAACTTGGTTTTACATTCTGATGGTTCCCATTGCCTTGTTGTTGTTTTATGGTTTCGTTGTTTTCCGCACTCGTAACCTCAACCAAGCCAAACGCGTGCTCGAAGAAAAAGTGCGTCAACGTACACTCGAGATCAACAAACAAAAAGAAGAGTTGGAAAAACTTTCGATTGTTGCACACAACATGAACGAAGGTGTAGTGATTTGCGGTCCCGATGGAAGCATTGAATGGATCAACGACGGTTTCTACCGCATGGCAGGTTTTACCAAAGAAGAATTTGCAAACAGCCTTTATGGAACAGCCAAAACCTTGCAACAAATGAGTTCTTATGCGGAACTCGACAAAACCATACAATCTTTCGAACATTCGCGTGAACCTTTTGTGTACGATTCAACACACGTCAACCGCAAAGGAGAAATTGTATGGACCCGCGGATCATTGGCGCCAATTTACAGTTTGGAAAACAAGTTGGTAAAAATCATTGCCATTTACACCGACATCACCGACCGCAAGCACGCCGAATATGCGTTGGAGCAATCCAATAAAGATTTAACGGATTCCATCAAATACGCCAAACGCATACAGGAGGCGATTTTACCAAGTGTGTTCACCCTCGAAAGCGAATTCACCGATTCCTATGTTTTCTACAAACCCAGAGATATCGTAAGCGGCGATTTCTATTGGTTCTCCCGCATCAATCAGTATTTCGTGTGGGCCGTTGCCGACTGTACCGGACACGGTGTTCCGGGAGCATTTATGAGCATGATTGGAAACGAATCGCTGCATCAGGTTGCGCACAATCCTGCCATTACCGGTCCCGACCAATGCTTGCATTTCCTTGACAAACAAGTAACCCGTGCTTTGCACCAAGAAGGTGAAGAACGTGAATCGCGCGATGGAATGGATATTGGTATTTGCGCCATTCACCTGCAAGAACGCATCTGTCAGTTTTCAGGAGCCAACATACCGCTTTACCTGATTCGCGATGGAGAAGTGAGCGAGTTCGAGGCCATCAAAGAATCGATTGGTGGATATAAAGAACGCGACAAAGAATTTTATTCGCACGAGTTTGATTTGAAATCAGGCGATGTGCTTTACATGACCACAGACGGGTTTTTAGATCAGTTTGGAGGGGAATTGGGTAAAAAATTCATGAAAAAGCGATTCCGTGAACTGATTGCCTATATCGCGCCTTTGCCCATCACTGAGCAAAAAGCAGCCTTGGAAAATGCATTCGAGCAGTGGAAAGGCAACCGCAAACAGGTAGATGATATTTTGGTCATTGCCATTCGAATTCCTTAATCTTTTCAATTGAAAATGTATTGTGGTTGAAAGGAATAGCACTAATTTCGTGACATGTTCTTACGCGGCCTGTTTTTAATTTTTTGCTTGTCCTGTTTATCGGGAACGGTTGCTGCGCAGGGAGAAAAATCAATTGCCGAATTGCAAAAGGAACTTCAATCGGCTGCTACAAAAGAAGATCGCCTTGATATCTTGATTGAACTTGCCAACGCATGGTCTCCCATCAATCCGGATTCTACCTTAAGCATCGGTAAATACGTTGAGGAAAATTATTCCTCTAAATCTGCCAAAGTTGCTGCACTTTCGGTAATGGTGATTGGTTACCATGAAAAAGGTGATTTTCAACAAGCGCTGGAAACCGCAAGGGAATACCTGAACATGGTCATCAACTCGAAAGATTTTTCCGCTATCGGAAATGCTTATAACGAAATGGGCGTGTCGTACGACTATATGGGTCAGTACGATAGCGCCATTAAATACTACGGACTCGGACTGCAATACCGTATAAAATCACAGGAACTATCGGCGGTTGCGGGATCGGTTTCCAATTTAGGTTTAGTGTATTACCTCAAAGGCGATTTACAAAAAGCCATGGCGTATCTGTACCAAGGCAAACACCTCGCAGGCATTGTTCAAGACGAAAGTTTATCCTCCACCTGTATGATTAATCTTTCCTTGGTTTACATAGCCATGAAGGATTACGAAAAAGCCTTGGAACAAACGCATCAGGCAAAAAACATTTACTTGAAACACGGATGGAAAAACGATGTGGCCATTGCCGATAACAACATTGGTTCCATCTACATGGACATGCAACAATTTGATAAGGCACTGCCTTATTTGTTCGACTCTTACCAGCTTCGTATAGAAACCAAAGACCGAGGTGGTTTAGCCATGACCTATCAAAATCTTGGTGTGTGTTATTTAGAGCTCGATAGTGCAGAAGCAGCCAAATATTACCTGGACATGTCCATTGCTTTGTCGGACTCTGTTGGCGACATGATTACCGCCATTGAATCGCGAAAGAACATGGCCAATTATTACCGCGATCAAAACAACTCGGAGCTCGCGTTAAAATACATCAATCAAGCACTTGAAATTTCGAAAGAACAGAACGGATATGTTAGAGGTTATTCACTTTATGAAACCGCAAAAGAAATTTATGCCGAATCGAAAAAGTTTGAAAACGCCTATTTGTTTTCTGAAAAATACCATGCTTTAAAAGATTCGGTAAACAACACCGAAAACTCCAGAAGCCTTGTTCAGCGCGAAGAAAAATTCAAGTACGAGCAACAAAAATTACAAGACGCATTAATCAATGAAAAAGATAAAATCAAACAAGAGGCCGAAGTGAATCGACGGAAAGTATACAATTACCTTTTCGCTACCGGATTGCTTGCTTTAATGGTTGTGATCTTTTTCATTGTGCGCAACCTTCGCGACCGCAAGCGTGCCAACGAATTGCTGCAAGCCAGAAACAATTTGATTCTGCAACAAAACGCCGAGATCTCGCAACAAAACCAAATCATTGAAGAAAAAAACAAAGACATTACCGATTCCATTCAATACGCCAAACGATTGCAGGATTCCATTTTGCCATCACAATCGCAGTTGAATCAGGCATTGGGAAATCACTTCGTATTGTTTCTTCCCAAAGATATTGTGAGTGGTGATTTTTATTGGACCTACGAAATAGATGGCAACGACAAATTGTTTGCGGTTATCGATTGTACAGGTCATGGAGTACCCGGTGGATTTATGAGCATTGTTGCCTACAACGCTATTAACCGCGCTGTAAAAGAATTTGGATTACGTTCACCCGAAGCCATTCTGGATAAAGTAAACGAACTGATTGAAGAAAATTTCAGTCAGAACGACAAAGAAGAAATCCGCGACGGAATGGACATTGCTTTATGCCGAATTCAGGGAAAAAAATTATCCTTCTCCGGAGCAAACAATCCACTTTGGATTATCCGCAACAACGAACACATCGAAATCAAAGCAGACAAACAGCCTATTGGTTTCTTTGAATACCGTAAACCGTTTACCCTGCATGAAATAAATCTGGAAGCCGGTGATCTGGTTTATTTATTCAGCGATGGATTTGCCGATCAGTTTGGCGGTCCTGCAGGAAAAAAATTCAAATACGCACAGCTTCGCGATATGTTGCTTTCGTTGGTAAGCAAGGAAATGAAAGAACAGTGGAAAGCACTGCTGGATGCGCATCACAGCTGGAAAGGCGCACTGGAACAAATCGATGATATTTGTGTTGTAGGAGTGAAGATACCATGAAAGAAAAAAGAGGAATTGCCATTTTAGGATCTACAGGATCTATTGGAACACAAGCTTTGGATGTGATGGCACAACATCCTGATGAATTCAGTTTAGAAGTCATTACTGCCAACAAAAACGCCGATTTACTTATCGAACAAGCCCTGCGCTTTGATCCGAATGCGGTTGTCATTACCGATGAAACTTTGTACCCAAAAGTAAAATCAGCTCTTGCATCCACAGATGTAAAAGTCTTTTCGGGAGAGAAGGCTCTAAATGAAGTGGTGCAAATGGACACCGTTCACATGGTGCTCACTGCGATGGTAGGATATAGCGGATTAAAACCAACCATTTCGGCGATTGAAGCAGGAAAAGATATTGCGCTGGCGAATAAAGAAACATTGGTGGTTGCAGGCGAATTGATTACTGCGCTTGCCAGAGAAAAAGGCGTGAACATTTATCCGGTCGATTCCGAACATTCTGCCATTTTTCAATGCATCGTTGGTGAATTCCATAACCCGATAGAGAAGATTTACCTCACGGCATCGGGTGGTCCGTTTCGTGGAAAAAAAGCGGAAGAACTCAGCAAGGTAACACGCGCACAAGCTTTAAAACACCCCAATTGGGAAATGGGTGCAAAAATCACCATCGATTCGGCTAGCCTGATGAACAAAGGTCTTGAAGTGATTGAAGCCAAGTGGTTGTTTGGATTAAACACGGAGCAAATTGACGTCATCGTGCATCCGCAATCCATTTTACACAGCATCGTACAATTCCGCGATGGATCGATGAAAGCGCAAATGGGATTGCCCGACATGCGTTTACCTATTCAGTTTGCCTTAGGTTACCCGCGTCGCCTGAACAGCCAATTTGAACGCTTCGATTTTCTGCGTTATCCGGCGCTCACCTTTGAACAACCCGATAAAGAAACCTTCCGCAATCTTGCCTTGGCTTATGAGGCACTGGCGAAAGGTGGAAATACAGCCTGTGTATTGAATGCCGCAAACGAAATTGCCGTGCAGGCTTTTCTGGAAGAACGCATTGGTTTTCTCGACATTGCCCGCATCAACGAAACATGTATGGACAAAATGCCTTTTGTGGCTAAACCGCAATTGGAAGATTATGTGGAAAGCAATTCCGAAACGCGTCGTTTTGCCGCAACCTTATGTTAATCCGTACTACGTGTTTTTGTGCTATTTTTACACCTCTAATTGAATTCTGAATGGAAATAATGGTCAAGGCCGGACAACTCATCCTGAGCCTCTCTATATTGATTGTATTGCATGAATTGGGACATTTCATTCCCGCTCGATTATTCAAAACCCGCGTTGAAAAATTTTACCTGTTTTTCAATCCCTGGTTTTCTCTTTTCAAAGTGAAGAAAGGCGAAACCGAATGGGGATTGGGATGGCTTCCGCTTGGTGGTTATGTGAAGATTGCAGGAATGATTGATGAAAGCATGGACAAAGATCAACTTGCCAAACCTGCAGAACCCTGGGAATTCAGAGCAAAACCGGCATGGCAGCGATTGATCATTATGCTTGGCGGTGTCACCGTAAATTTCATACTCGGATTTTTTCTCTTCATCATGATTTTGTGGATTTGGGGAGAACAATATCTACCTGCATCCGAAGCCAAATACGGTGTATACATCAGCAATCCTTCCCTGTTGCAAGATGGATTGTTTCAACAAGGCGATAAAATCCTCACCGTTGACGGAGAAACACCGCGTACACTTCCTGATGCGGGAAAAGCCATTTTGATTGATGGTGCGCAAGACATAAAAGTTTTGCGTGCAGGCAGCGAAGTGAAATTCCGTTTGCCCGACGACATCACCGAACAAATTTTAAATTCAGGAAAAGCTTCTTTGTTTGATCCGTTGATTCCATTTGTGGTGAAGGAAACCGTTAAAGGAGAAGGAGCAGAACGAGCCGGAATTCTCGAAGGAGATTCGCTTGTAGCCATTACCAGAAACGTAAACAGATCCTCCTTTTTCAGCGCTTCCGTTTTTCCCGACAGCTTATTGGGAACACATCGATTTGAAGCTCCGTATTTTCAGTACATGAGCCGACAACTTTCTTTGTCCGCCAACCAAAAAGTAATTGTACACCTCTTCAGAAATGGCGCTCCCATGGACATTGCGGCTGAAGTAAATGAAAACGGAAAACTGGGAATTGCACCTCAAGGATTCGATCGCTATTTCAACATTGCTACACGCGAATATGGTTTCGGTGAAGCCATAGGCGGTGGAACTGCGGTTGCTGCTGAACGCTTGAGTGGATATGTTCGTTCGCTTTCGTTATTGTTTTCATCTGCCGGTGCAAAACAAATCGGAGGATTCGGTTCCATCGGTTCCTTGTTTCCGCCAACATGGGACTGGCAAGCTTTTTGGGAACTCACCGCATTTTTATCGCTTATGCTCGCCTTCATGAACCTCTTGCCAATTCCGGCTTTGGATGGTGGTCATGTATTGTTCCTGCTCTATGAAATCATTCGCGGAAAAGCACCAAATCAACGTTTCCTGGAAGTTGCACAAATGACCGGAATGATCTTGCTGCTGGGCTTGATTTTATACGCCAATTTGAACGATGTGCTGAAACTTTTCTAAACAGGACTTTCTTCATCATACGCTCCTCACAAGTAGCACTTGTCACTGTATTTTTCAAGAACATGTTATGTACTTGAAACTCAAGTTTAGGATTGTGGCAATGCTCTGTTAAATCCCTAACGAAAACGCGGTGTCAAGGTTGATTTTCTTTACCTTTGTGCCTTAAATATTGCCTTTATGTCAGAAGTTATGACCGATTTTGGAATTGCCGAAGCTTTAAAAGCCTTAGGCATCAAAGAAGTGAACAGCGGCGCATCAACCGGTAATTACTGGTTCAATACCCGTGGTGAAAAAATCGATTCTTTTTCGCCTGTGAACGGAGAATTGATTGCAAGCGTCAATGCTGCAACAGAAGTTGATTACGAAGCAGCTGTTTTAAAGGCTACCGAAGCATTCCATGTTTGGAGAAAAGTTCCTGCACCAAAGCGCGGAGAAGTAGTTCGTCAGATTGGCGAAGAATTGCGCAAATACAAAAACGAACTTGGTAAACTTGTTTCTTTCGAAATGGGTAAGTCTTACCAGGAAGGTCTTGGAGAAGTTCAGGAAATGATTGATATCTGTGACTTTGCCGTTGGTCTTTCGCGCCAGCTTCACGGTCTTACCATGCACAGCGAACGTGCCAATCACCGTATGTATGAACAATACCATCCACTAGGGATTGTAGGCGTTATTTCCGCTTTCAATTTTCCGGTAGCGGTATGGTCATGGAACTCAATGTTGGCTTGGGTTTGCGGCGATGTGTGTATTTGGAAACCATCTGAAAAAACTCCATTGTGTGCCATAGCATGCCAAAACATTATTGCTCCCGTACTTGAGCGCAACAATGTACCCGAAGGTGTTTCTTGCGTGGTCATTGGTGATGCTAAAATCGGAGAGTTGATGAGTCACGATACACGTGTTCCGCTGGTATCCGCAACAGGTTCTACCCGCATGGGGAAAGCAGTTGGTGCAGCTGTGGGCGCGCGTTTGGGTCGTTCTTTGCTTGAACTTGGCGGAAACAATGCCATCATCATCAGCGAACATGCTGACCTTGAAATCGCCATGCGTGCCGTTGTATTTGGTGCTGTTGGAACTGCGGGTCAACGTTGTACCACTACACGTCGTCTGATCATTCACGAAAGCAAATACGAAGCTGTTAAGAGCAAATTACAAACCATTTACGGTCAGCTCCGCATCGGAAATCCACTCGATCAAAACAACCATGTTGGTCCGCTCATCGATAAACACGCTGTAAGTCTTTATGAAAATGCACTTGCATCGGCGGCAAAAGAAGGTGGTAAAGTGATTGTAGCCGGAGGAGTGCTTCAGGGCGAGGGTTACGAAAGCGGTTGTTATGTAAAACCTGCCATCATCGAAGCCAAAAACGAATTCCATATTGTACAGGAAGAAACTTTTGCTCCTATCCTGTATATCATGTCCTACAAAACCATCGAAGAAGCCATCGCCTTGCAAAACGGCGTAAAACAAGGACTTTCATCGGCTATCATGACCAACCACCTGCGCGAAGCTGAGCTATTCCTTTCCCAACAAGGTTCGGATTGCGGAATTGCTAACGTAAACATTGGTACCAGCGGTGCAGAAATCGGTGGTGCTTTTGGTGGCGAAAAAGAAACCGGAGGCGGTCGCGAATCGGGCTCGGATGCATGGAAAGTTTATATGCGTCGTCAGACCAATACAATTAATTACGGAAATGAATTACCTTTGGCGCAAGGAATAAAATTCGATATCTAACACACTTCTGCAATGGAAAGAAAAGAAGCCGAACGTCTGGCCGACAATATCACCCAGGAATACCTGAAGAACGGGGCGAGTGAAAAAGTCATCAACGACCTCAAGACACTCCGCAACTACTTCATTGAAATCAAGGATCCTACGTTGACTAAAATTGTACGTCTCACTTACGAATACCTTGAAAACAACAATGAGTTTGATATTCTTCTGGACGACTACGAAGAAGATGCAGAAGTAAATTCGTTTGAATACCTCATGCAATTGGTTGCTGCATACGACAACAACTACAACCGTGATGAACTCAACGAATACAAAACAAAATTGATGGAAGCCATGTAATTTCCTTTCCGGGAAGTACAGCATAACATTGAAAAAGCGGGCTTATGGCCCGCTTTTCCTTTATAAAGAATGCTCCTCTAACGCGGGAGCGAACTCGATCAGCGCAATAAATTAATAATACCGTGCTCGTCGTATTCCACACCATCGTAACCCACGGCTTTAATGATGTAAAAATAGGTGCCTTCCGGACAAGCAACACCGGTAGGGTAGGTATAACCATCCCAATATCCTTTTGGACCGCTCCAACGGCAAACCAATTCACCCCAACGGTTACTGATGTAACATTCGAAACTCTCCATCCCCGAGGCCTGTGGCATGAACAATTCATTTACACCATCCAGATTGGGAGTAAAAACATTTGGAATAAACAGCGAGGAAGATCCTTCAACGGTTATGCTAAGTAGGGCAGTGTCGGTACACGTTCCGTTGCTCGCAATAAACATAACGGTATAAACTCCCGGAGCATCGTATTCATGCGTAACCAGGTCAACACCCGTGGTATCCGTACCATCACCAAAATCAATAATTACAGAAGTAAATCCAAGCGACAAATCATTGAACCATATTGGCTCGCCCATAAAAACGGTACTTGCATTCGACCATCCAACCGCATCTAAAGGATCATTGGCAACAATCGTAACGCTGCCGGTAACAGAACAGGGTAGTGTAGACTGCACCACTACGGCATAGGTTCCCGCATTCAGGCCGGTAAAAACATTGGAAGCAGAAAAGGTTAATCCACCATCGATACTGTAAGTCAAACCCGGACCACCCGATGCATTGATGGTTAAACTTCCATCACCTGCATTTACACAAGAAGGATTTACCACGTTGTATGAATCAATGGTACATGCATGGAGTGTTCTTGCCGATAACAAGAAACCCATCATAACCATGAACCAACGCAACTTCCTCATACCAAGTAATGACGTAAAATTAAGGCTTTTTGTTGCGCAATAACCAATCCCGCAAGCGCATGCACATTATTTTTCATTTAATATCGCACGATGCAAACAGGTCATTGCCAATTTCACCGGTTTGGCTTTTCCTGCCTTTACTTTCATTTCTTCATTCATGACCGTAAACAATAGCTTACTCGAATCGAGCGTGAATTCTTTCCCCTTATTACCCTGAAAATGTCGTGTAATACGACCTCCCAAACTATCGCATAAACTGTAGTTTCCTTTGATCATGTGGATGCGGAACTCCATCATACGCGACCAGGTAGCAAGCTGGAAATTGGTAGAATAGGCCAGTTCATTGAGTTTACGCAAAGATTGTCCGTAATCCTTATGCAGAAAGGCAATCAAGGCCAACAAAAACTCGGTGCGGAATTCATTTTCTGCTTCCATTTTGAGTTTATTGATTTCGCGCGCTTCGGGCAATGGTTTTTTACGGTGATGCAAATCGAGAATGCGAAACAAATGGAAATAAAAAACTTCCTTACCGTTAGGCGATGTTTTTAAAGGCTCTGAAAGCTCGAGCAAAACAGCAGGTTCTGCACCAAACTGAAAAGCATTTAAAGTGCGTACGAATGCAATTTTGCGCACCAACCGTTCTTTTTCGCGTTCGTTACGAATCTTTTTAACAGCAGAAAGTGCAGGTTGTATAAGGTGATTGAATTCGTCTTGCTTATAAAACGAAAAACGCGCTCGGGCAACTAAATAATCGACTTCTTCGGGACTTCCGGAAGCCAGTGTTACCAAGGCGTTTACTTCTTCATCGGATAAAATAAGTTCCTTCAGACTTGATACCGATTCTTTGTCCTCAAAATTGAGAAAGGATAACAAATCATAAATCCTTGCAAGTTCGCAATGGTAATCTTTTTGAATCAATTGATTTTTTTGCACCAACAAATCGCGCAAATTGAAAATTTCCTTTTTGGTATGCGTCCTGGAAGTATGTGCAATTTTGCGATCGAGGTAAATGGCTTCGAAAACACGTTCTTGTCCTTTTATGGCCAGTTCGCCTGTTTTCTCAAGATACCTTCCTTCTATGGTCTCATCTCCTTTTCCTTCGTAAATGCGCATCAGCAGATAATGACGCAACAATTGGTCTTCTGCCAGAAAATTGCGTAACTTGATGCTTTCAATTTCCTTGATGGAAAAGTCGATAAAACGACGTTGGATTTTATCCTGATCTCCTTCGCTTTTGTGGTTGCCATAAAGCGGCTTGGCACATTGATCGAGCAATTGCTCAAACGTATCTTTTACGCCGGTAGAACGTTTCACCAATTGATACAGCGAGTTATGGCGCTTATCACCTGATCGCTTGCAGGTGTTTAGCAGCTGGTGACGCTCCGCTTTATTGAGCTCGTTGATGAGTAAAAAAAGAGATTTGCCTTTCATGAACTTGTTAACAGTATACTGTCGTAAATCCTGCGAAAAACGAGGCGTTTACGGAGTCTTAAATTAATACCTTTAATCGAACACAAACCCTACATGAGTAAAAAAAATTCACAATCGGGCGGTAAAAATCCGCAACAGATCCTCCGTACGGAGATTCTCAACTACATGACCGAAAATCCCGACCGCTCTTTCAACTATAAACAACTCTCTAAAGCCCTTGGAATAGAAGATAAATTCAGCCGCGACCTGATCAACGACATGCTCGATGATTTAAGGGAAGAAGGCAAATTAAGGGAAGTAGACAGAGGCCGTTACATCATCAAACAAGAGCGCAGGTTCCTTACCGGACATATCGAGGTAAACAGCCGTGGCAACGCTTACTTTCTTACCGATGAAGGGAAAGAAGATGTATTTATCCACCGTAAAAACCTAAACCATGCACTCCATGGCGATTTGGTGAAAATTACCCTAAAGCCCACAAGACGCGACCAACAGCCCGAAGGAGAAATCATCGAAGTGGTGGAACGTGCTTCGGATAGTTTTGTCGGTAGGTTGGAAGTGAGCGACAAATACGCTTTTCTCATCCCCGATTCGCAGCGAATGTATGTGGATATCTTCATTCCCCTAGACAAACTCAACGGCGCCAAACACAACGATAAAGTCATTGCACAAATCATCGACTGGCCTAAACAAGCTCAAAACCCATTTGGGAAAGTCACCGAACGTCTTGGAAAATCGGGAGAAAACGAAGCAGAAATGCATGCCATTCTTGCTGAATTTGGTTTACCTCACAAATACCCCAAAGAGGTTGTCGATGCAGCCAACAAATTAGATCCGGCGATAACCGAAAAAGAAATCAAAAAAAGACGCGACTTCCGCAACATCACCACATTTACCATCGACCCTGTAGATGCGAAAGATTTTGATGATGCGCTTTCCGTGCAGTTTTTGAGAGAAGAGAACGGTAAAAAAATATACGAAGTTGGTGTCCATATCGCCGATGTATCGCATTATGTATATCCCGGCAGCATTATCGATCAGGAAGCTTTGGACCGCGCCACTTCGGTGTACCTGGTAGATCGTGTAGTACCAATGTTACCCGAAATATTATCCAACCAGATTTGTTCCTTGCGTCCGCACGAAGAAAAACTAACGTTTTCGGTTGTTTTTGAAATCGATGAGAACGCAAAAATTCTGAATGAATGGTTCGGTAGAACAGTAATCTATTCTGACCGTCGCTTTACCTACGAAGAAGCACAAGCCATTATTGAAGGCGGGGAAGGTGATTTGAAGGATGAGATTTTATTGCTCGACAAAATGGCAAAAATCCTTCGAGAAAAACGCATGAAAAGCGGAGCATTGGGACTGGAAAGCGTTGAGGTAAAATTTCGTTTGGATGAAAAAGGAAAACCGATTGGTGTGTATACGAAAGTCTCCAAAGAGGCCAATAAACTGATCGAAGAATTCATGTTGCTTGCCAATAAAGCAGTCGCAAGAAAAGTAGGTGAGCCATCACCCGGAAAGAAAACCTATCCCATGGTTTACCGTGTGCACGATGAACCATCGAAAGAAAAACTAAAAGAATTGAGTGAATTTATTCAATTGCTTGGCTACAAATTCAAAGTCCTCGAACCAAAACCATTGCCGGCAGCCATCAGCAAATTGCTTACAGAAATCGAAGACAAACGCGTGGCAGAAACCATACAGACGTATACCATTCGTTCTATGGCTAAGGCTGTGTATGATGTAGGCAATATTGGTCACTATGGTTTGGCATTCGATTACTACACACATTTTACATCACCCATTCGCCGCTATCCGGATTTGATTGTTCACCGCATTTTACAACAGGTCATTGATGGTGAATTCAAATACACCAAAGCACAACTCGAAAAATGGTGCAAACACTCTTCGATACAAGAGAAAAAAGCCAGCGATGCCGAACGTGCTTCCATCAAATACAAACAAGTGGAGTACATGAAAGAGCGTATTGGTGAAGTGTTTGAAGGTGTGGTGTCGGGTGTTACCGAATGGGGTATGTATGTTGAAGTCGCCGATAACCGTTGCGAAGGCATGATTCCTTTGCGTTCGTTGTCGGGCGATGTTTACATCTACGATGCAAAAACCTATTGCATCAGAGGGGTGAATAAAAAGCAAACGTATCGCTTGGGATCCAAGGTCATGATAAAAGTCAAAGCCGCCGATTTAATGAAGCGCCAAATTGATTTTGAATTGGTCAAATAACACGCAAGAAAAAAGCCATCCGAAAAAGATGGCTTTTGTTTTTTATACCAGATTGAGTCGGTTGACCAAATCATCTTTGTAAGAACCTCCAATCGGAATGACTTTTTTATCGTTCTCCAATACGAGGTTTGGTAAATCAATGGAAGCAATTTTATCGATGCGCACAATGAACGAACGGTGCACGCGAATGAAATCACTGATAGGCATTTTCTTTTCGATATCCTTCATCGTAGAATGTATGGTGTATCGGCTATTCAGCGTGTTGATTACCACATAATCCTTCAATGCTTCGATGTAATAAATCTCTTTGGTATTGAGTTTAATCAGGCGTGAATTAGATTTCACAAAAATATAATCTCGCGAATCTTTGTTCTCTACAATAGAATAAAGCAAATCGCGCTCTTTAACGATTTCAGTTTCCTTCTTGTGTTTGTAGAGTGCCATTTCGATGGAAGTATGCAAATCGATTTCCTTGAAAGGCTTAATGATGTATCCGTAAGGCTCGGTAACTTTTGCTTTAGCCAAGGTTCCTTCATCGGCATAAGCAGTGAGAAAAATAACGGGAATACCTTCATTTACTTTTATTTCAGCAGCAGCATCAATACCGGTAATCGCACCTTTGAGCATGATGTCCATCAGCACAATATCCGGTTTCAATTCGCTGGCCAAGGCAATGGCTTTTTCCCCGGTGGATGAAGAACCCACAACGTTGTAACCCAGCTTCGTAAGACTTTGTTGAATGTCTTTGGATACGATGCTTTCGTCTTCAACTACAAGGACGGTGGTTTTGGACATAATGCTTTACTTAAATCAGTTTTTCAAATGTAATCAAATATTTAGTCCCCTTGCCCGGAGATGAATCCAACTGAAGCATTCCGTCTAACTGTTCCGTTAGGGTGAGCACCAATTGCAATCCCAGGGTTTCGGTGGTATTGTAATCAAATCCTTCCGGTAAGCCTTTTCCGTCATCAGACACCATCAGGGTAATCTGACCCTCCTCTTCCTGAAGCTCCACGCGGATTTTGCCTTTCTGACCTTCACCGAATGCATACTTCAAGGCATTGGAAACCAACTCATTCACAATCAAGCCACAGGGAATGGATTGGTCCAGATTCAGACGAATATTGCCTACCTGATAATCGAGTTCGACGAAATCGCCGTAAACCTGATATGAATGTACTAAATTTTTCGACAAGTTAATAATGTACTCCGAGAAATTCACGGAGCTGAAATTCTTCGTCTGGTAGAGACTCTCGTGGATAAACGACATCGATTTGATGCGGTTCTGACTCTCACGGAGAATATGTAAAGTGTTGTCGTCTTTCACATAAGACGATTGCAGATTGAGAATGGAAGAAATAACCTGCAAATTGTTTTTTACGCGGTGATGAACCTCCTTAAGCAAGACTTCTTTTTCCTTAAGCGAATTGCGCAAATCCACCTCTGCCTGTTTCTTCTCCGTAATATCACGAATGATCACGAGGGCCTCATCATCATTGATCTTAGCATAACGAGCCTCGTAATACAATTTACTTTCACCCATATTGATATCGTACTCAAACTGTACAATCTCATTTTTGGAAATCGCATGTTGAATGTTTTCCAGGAAAGATTTTCCGAGCTGACCTTTAAACCTTACGGTGATGTTTTTACCGATGAATTCAGAAGCCGGTTCGTAAAATTGCGACTCGCGCTTATAAATCACATCCAGGAATGTACCATCAAAACTCATTCGGAAAATAAGGTCAGGAAGCGCCGTGATCATTGCCTTATTGCGCTCTTCACTCAATCGCAATTCACGCTGTGCTTTTTTCTTTTCCGTAATATCATGCGAAACACAACTGATTTCTTCGATCTCTTCATCTTCCAAAAGAATTGGATTCAGGAAAGTTTCAAACCAGAATTTTTCTCCGGAAGGAGTAGACAATGGTCCTTCCAATTCTTGCGGCTCACCGGCAAAAGCACTCATGTAACGTTCTACCAATGGCTGGAAAATATCTTCCGAAATCAACTTACTTAATCCCATTCGGAAATCGGCGCCAAGAGAAACCGGAATATCAAAACGCGATTCTATAATGTCTTTGAAATTCTTGTTGTAAGAAGTAATGCGGAATTTTCGGTCCATGGTCCACATCAACATATTTGACGTGTTCTCAAAAATCGATTTGATTTTCGCGTTTTGTTCCTGAACAATTTTTTCCGCTTCAATGATTTCGGTGATATCGCGTGAAACCCCCATGGCTCCAACTACATTTCCTTCATTATCGCGAATGAGCGATGCAGAAATATAGGAAGTAAAAATCTCGCCATTCTTTCTCTTGTTCAAGATTTCTCCGGAGAAATGTTCATCGCGCGAAAGCGATTCTTTAATCTTTCCGTATTCGGCTTTATTGGCATATAATATTCCGGGGTGCTGTCCCATCAGTTCTTCACGCTTGTAACCGAAAGTCCGCAATGCCGCAGGATTCACCTCGTTAATGTTATTTTCAGTATCGGTGGCAATGATCATGTCGATCGAAGAACCAATAATACTTTGCGTGTACTTCTGAATCTCCAAAAGTTTTTGTTGGGTACGCTTGTGTTCATTGACTTCTTCTTCAAGACGCTTTTTCCCTGCCTCTGCCACCTCAGCCCTCAGAATTTCCTGCTGAAGTTTCATCTCTGCAGAAATATCCTTGAAGGTAGATTGAATAACCGTTTCATCCTGGTAGGTAATCAACTGCGACTTCGTTTCCACATCAATCACTTCACCATTCAACTTTCTAAGTTTTACTCTAATGAAAGGAACTTCATCGCCTTCCATCAAACGCTTACGACGCTCATAAGATTCCTCGATGTATTCAGGAAGCATGAAATCGTACATCGAATAGCTACCCGGAATAAATTCTTCACGTTTTACACCCACAATATCAAATGCCGAACGGTTGGCATAAATCACTTCACCATCGCGGTGAATGAAAATTCCGTAAGGCGATGACTCTACCAACTCTTCATAAGCCTTTTTACTGCGCAGAATACTTTCTTCCGAGAGCTTACGTTGGGTAACATCCATAATGACCGAAACACGCACCATGCGCGATTCATAAGGAATGTATTTTCCTTTTGTATCCATGTAGATTACGGTACCATCTTTCTTGCGCACACGCAACTCCACAAGTTCATCCTGATCGGAAGACAAACGTTGTTTGGTTAATTCATGATCATCGGTAATGATAAAATCGAATAAGGATTTTCCGATAATTTCTTTACGGGAATCATAACCGAGAATACTTGCCGTTTGTTCGTTACAATCGATAATCTTTGCCCCTTCAGAAAATACAATACCCTCAACGGTAGAATTGGCCAACAGTTTGAAGCGTTCCTCACTATCGCGCTGCGCCATTTCTGCTTTCATACGTTGCGTGATATCGCGAACCATGGCCTGCACAAAAACCTCATCACCCAATTGGAAAGAATTCAACGAAACTTCCGTATCGAAATATTTTCCATCCGGACGTAACATCTTCCAATAGAAGAATTGCGAATTTCCATCCACAACCGATTCGTATTTTTTCTTCCATTTCGCTTCCGAAGGAATTCCATTAGGTTGCAAATCGGATGCAAAAAAGAGCATCTCCTTATTCATGATTTCATGCAAAGGAATCTGAAGCATCTCTGCTGTACGCTCATTGCAATCTACAATGACACCATTTCTTAAAATAAGAATAGCATCGTTGGCTACTTCAAAAAGCAATCGGAATTTTTTCTCTTTATCAATGAGAGCTTGGGCAGTATCTTTTAGTTCGGTAATATCGATAAGCGTACCCAATAAAACTTCCTGACCATCTTCTTCGAATAAGGTGACATTAACCAATCCTCTTACTTTTTCTCTGTTTTTCTTTTTGTAAGTGATTTCGTAATTGGTGAGGTAACCTTGTTCTTTTAAAGCTGCGAGGTAGTCTTGACGATCGAGTTCAGTAATGTAAAAATCACGACTGGTGGCCTGAATAATTTCTGTTTTATCCCGGTAACCAAAAATATTCACAAAAGCATCATTGCAGTCGAGGATCTTCCCGGAAACTGTTGTTTTAAATACACCGGCGAGGTTGTGCTCAAACAAGCTTCTGTAATTCGATTCGGACCGTTTTAAAGCATTCTCATAACGAATACCATCGCTGATATCCCTTACAACCCCAAAGTTCCTGTAAATGCGTCCTTCTTCGTCAAATTGAGGATAGATGTTTTCCTCCAGCCAAACATATTCTTCTGATTTTCGGTGAAGGAAACGGTAACGGAATGTTCCATGACCACGGCGTTTTTTGATTTCACCCAGTTGTTCGATTACATGCTTTAAATCATCGGGATGAAAAAACTGATTTATTCTTCCACTCTTTACTTCTTCGATATACTCCTGTTTGGGTAATCCAATCAACTGTTCAATTTGTTTACCCAGGAAATTGAATTCCTTTTTACCATCCGGAAAAATATCGAGACTATAAACCAATGAATCGATATTGTCGATAACCATGGTGAGGCTATCTTGTGCTTTTTGGATCTCGAGTTGTGCAACTTTTAAATCGGTAATATCAAAAGCAGTTCCTTCAATAAATTGGGCTTCACCAAGTTTATCGCGAATCAATGAAACGTTTTCGAGCAACCATATTTTTTTACCTCCCTGCAGGGTAAGCAAACTTTCATGGTTACGCACATATACTTGAGATTTTAAAAGAGAAATAAACTTATTCTTGTCCGACGAATCCAAATAAACATCGTTGATGGATTTTCCAACGATCTTGTTTTTGGAATCAAATCCCATAATGTTTGCAAAAGCATCGTTGCAATCAATCAACACATTGTTTAAATCGATGCGGTAAAATCCGGCTAGGTTTTTTTCGATAATGGAACGGTAACGCTCTTCGGATAAACGAAGCGCATTTTCGCTATTTACCTGAAGCGTAACATCCGATGAAATTCCGATACTGGCTATATGACGACCATGATCATCAATTTTTGGAAATACTTTTTCTTCAATCCAGATGTATCCATCTTTCCGTAAGAAACGATACACCATCGAAACAGGAATACACTTTTCCGACAAAATTCTGGAGCATTCAACTACACCGGGCAAATCTTCGGGGTGAATACGTTCAATAATTCTTCCGGACTTAATCTCCGTGAAATATTCATCAATGGTTAATCCTAATACATTTTCAATGCTTTTGGATACATAACGCAAAGATTTATTTCCCTTTTCATCAACCGATACATTGTAAACTACTTTATCAATGGAATCAAGCACCGTAAGCAAACGATCGCGACTTCCACTTAATTCAGTTCTATTTTCATGCAATTTGGCAAGCAACAAAAACCTGTTGTAATGAATCACAAACGAAACAATACCAATGAGCAATACCAATACAAGAATACCAAACGGATAAACTTCTCCTTCGGGTTTGAGTATGATGAGTACGCCCAGTAATAATAAATTCGAAATAGTATAAAAAACAGAATAACGGTGATCTTGAAATCCGATGCTTATAGCAAAATAGGCAATAAGAAAACCAATAAAATCAGTAATCCGAAAACTGGAGGAATACATGTTGAACGACGCATAAAAAGTAGCATAAACTACAACAATGAAAAAAAGCAGCTTAACATTATCGCGTATTTTCCGGTTTATGAAACTTCCTACAAGAACAAGTAGAAATAAAAACGGAATGGTAATATCCAGATAAAAATTCCGAATAGTATTATCTCCGAACAGGAAAAAGGTAGTTAAAGGCGCAAAGAAAATACCGATGAGCATGAAAATCCTATAGATCTTATAAGATGCTTCATCCGGATTAAATCCAAACTCTTTTCTAATGAATTTAAGCAAAGAGAAATCTTTCATCAGATGCCCTCATTAACACGCAGCGGTTCAAACTTATCCTGAACTTTTGCACCATTAATTCTAACTTCTACACCTCGCTTGTATAATTTTTCCAATATCACATTGCCTCGCAAATCGTACTCATACCAGACACCTTCCTTGTATCCTTGTTTGTACTTTCCGTATGCTTTTAAGGTTCCGTTCGGATGGAAGTATTTGTGTTTACCTACAGCCAATCCCATATCGTAATTCCCGGTAAAAGCCAATTGTCCGTCTTCGTAATAATATTCCCACAATCCATCGCGCTCACCTTCTACGTATTTACCCTTTTCGGTATGGTCGCCTACATGGTAAAACCATTCACCATTGCGAACACCATTTACATACTCACCTTTTGTGATAACGTTTCCTAAAGAATCGTACTCCGTCACTATTCCTTCTTCTTTTCCGTTACGGTAGGTTTCTTCACGCAACAATTGTCCGTTAGGATAATACCACATCCACAATCCCTGCGCTTTTCCTTTGTTGTATTTGCCTTTCTGTTCTACTTTTCCGTTAGCGAAATAAAACTTCCATTCATCAACGCGAACACCGTTTTCATACTTTCCTTCAGCTCTGGTTTTTCCGTTGCCATAGAAATATTTCCAAGGACCGACATATATTCCCGATTCTTCTACCAAACCTTCACCTATGAGTGTATCGTTTTTAAACAAATACGAATTGATGAGTTTTCCGGTAGTATCGTATTCACGGAAAATACCATTTTTCAAATTATTGGTATATCCTCCAATTAATTTCGGTGTATAATTCGGGTGGTATTCCGTCCGGATATCGATAAAGACCAATTCTTCTACCTCTTGTTTTTGTCCACCCTCGTATTTTTCGATGGTCTTAATGTTTCCTTTTTTATCGTATTCCCTGAAATAACCTACCTGCAATCCATCACTGTATTCAGATTCAGTACGAATGGATCCATCGGCATTGTACTCTACCCATTTTCCTGTTTTCTTGCCATTTTCATCGTAGCGATTGATCTTGGAAGCAGTAAGCAAGCCACCTTCCTGGTATTCTTCAATCGTTACCACAACACCTGTCGTATCATACTCCACAGCTGAACCATTCAAGGCATTGTTGCTGAAATTTTCCTTGCGCTGCACTTTACCGTTCTCATAATAAACCAAAGCCGGACCTGTTTTTACATTATCCGTAAAATTTTCTTCCGATATCAAAATTCCCTTCTTGTTATAATGCCTGGTTACCCCATTTTTTTTACCATCGCGGTATGTAATCTCCGTTTGAATAACCCCTTCTGCATTGTAAAAACGCCAAACACTGTCTAATTGAAAATTTTTGCGATTCCCCTCTGTTTTTAAATTTCCGTTTTCATGATATGTTTTCCAGTAACCATCGGGCTTTCCATCTTTCATCGGGCCCTCGCTTGATTTTTTGCCGTTCGGAAAATAAAAAACATTATAACCGTTCGGCTCTATTTGAACTTGCGCATTGGCTTGAACAAAGAAAAGAAACATAAAGAAGAACACTCCAAACTTTTTACCCACTATCATATTATAATCTATTCTTTTTTTTAATGATGTATTCTTTTATTACGGTGTTAATTCTGTTCAAAGTCGACTCCGGCATTATTAGGTATTGTCAATTATCAGATGTTATTCACGAATAATTTATTGGTAAACCTTTGTAATCCACCAAATTACTACATTTTCAACATTCTGTTCACACCTTCGGTACTTAAAAACTCAATACTTTTAAATTTACACAATTGTTCATTGCCATGTGTGGTAGACCTTAAAATTAGGTATCAAGTTTTCATAACCGGAAACGGAATTATGCTAAGGGCATTTTTCCTTGTGAACGGCAAAACTTGTTTTAATAAGATATTAACGTCTAAAACACGTAATTAACATGCCATTTGCTTAAAACAAACAGTCAACTTTTTTACAAAACACTATCGAAACATGAAAAAAATTTCTATCGGCTGCGATCATGCGGGATTTCAATTAAAAGGGAAAATCATTCAACATCTTCAAAACAAAGGGTATACGCTTACCGATCGCGGATGTTACTCTGAGGAAAGTGTTGATTATCCTGACTTTGCGCATGCTGTAGCCGATGATTTAAAGTCGGGTTCGGCAGATCTTGGTGTGTTAATTTGCGGTAGTGGTAACGGCATTTCCATGGCCGCCAATAAACACAGTCATGTTAGGGCAGCATTATCTTGGTTGCCCGAAATAGCCTCATTGGCACGTCAGCATAACAATGCCAATGTATTGTCGCTTCCCGCTCGTTTTGTCAGTGAAGAGCTTGCATTACAAATTGTTGACGCATTTTTTAATGCTGAATTCGAAGGTGGTCGTCACGCCCGCCGTGTAGACAAAATCACTTGTGGCGCATGATGCGGAGCTTATTCACAATTTGTTTGTTTCTCTTGTTTATTCCATGTGGAAAAGCAAGTCAGCGCTTTGATTCCCTTGCGTTTAAATATGCGCAGTTTATTCACAAAGACCAGCTCTCGAAGCATCTGCACGTTTTGGCTTCTAATGCATTCGAAGGAAGAGAAACAGCAAAAGAAGGTCAGAAAAAAGCCGCTCGGTATATCGCCGACTTTTTTGCATCGATAGGCATTAAGCCTTGCATTGGAGATTCCTATTTTCAAAAATTTAATGTTTTGGAAAGAGCGCCACGGGGCACGATTGTTATTGGAAACAACCGATTGACTTATGCAGAAGATTTTTATTACATCCCGGGTTTTAAAGACACTTCTTTTGTCTTGACTGATTTGATGTTATTAGGATATGGAATACATGATTCTGCTTACTCTGATTATGGTAAAATGGATGTGAGAGGAAAAGTGTTATTGTTTTTGGATGGAGAACCTTATGCAAAAGGTAAGTCGCTGGTGAGCAAATCAAAATTTCCTTCGGCATGGACAACCGACAATCGCAAAAAGGCCCAATATGCCCGTCAACGTGGAGCTGCAGCGGTATTTCTGATCAAAGATAATTTCAAAGAAAGTAGTGCCTATGCCCGACATTTTCTGGAAAAACCACCCATGATTCTGGAAATGGATACAGCAACGAAAGATTACCAAAATACCCGCCGACGCATTCCAACCTTTTATTTGTCGCCCGAAACTTCGTATTTGTTGTTTTCTCAGGCAGATCAAAACGAAATGAAGAAATACATTCAACGCAAAAGAAAAAGCCAAACCATGGGCCTTGGAAGTTCTGAGGAAATCATGCGCGTGGAAATGAAATCCGACGATCGCAGACTGGAAACCGAAAATGTTTTAGGCTATATCGAAGGCGATGAATTGAAAAACGAATTGATTGTACTTACAGCGCATTATGATCATATTGGCGTTGAAAACGGTGTGGTTTTTAACGGTGCCGACGATGATGGTACAGGAACCGTAGCATTGATGCAGATTGCAGAAGCCTTTATGCAAGCCAAAAAAGCCGGAATAAAAACGAAAAGAAGCATTTTGGTGATGCTTGTTTCGGGCGAAGAAAAAGGATTGCTCGGTTCATCTTATTATGTTGAAAATCCTGTTTTTCCGCTCAAGAATACCATCGTCAATTTGAATATTGATATGATTGGTCGCAGGGATACTGCGCATTGGAACCGATCGGATTATGTGTATTTAATTGGAAGCGATATTTTAAGTAAAGAATTGCATGCGATTTCTGAAGCGGTGAATGCTACGTATAGTCAATTGACTTTTGATTATACCTATAACAACCTCAACGACCCCAATCGCTATTATTACCGTTCAGATCATTACAATTTTGCCAAGAAAAACATACCGGTAATTTTCTATTTCAACGGAGTTCATGCCGACTACCACCAACCTACAGATGATGTGGAGAAAATCGAGTTTGAAAAAGTTGAAAAGATTGCTCGTTTGGTTTTTTATACCACTTGGGACTTGGCCAATCGCGAAAAAAGGCCTGAATTGAATCCTTAAGTACTAGAAAAAACTTTTTTAAGCGCCTACGGCGCATTTAGAGCATTCTTGAAAAGCTAAGCATTTATTCGCTCAGCAGTTTCTCAATAAACGTCTGGTTTTTTTCTACAAAACGATCGTAATAGCTACCCGTACCCGGCCCATAAAATCCGGTGTGAATTTTTCGCACCAGGCCCCGGCGGTCAATAAAAATCGAAGTTGGGAACGACATCACGTGATTCAACATGGGTAAAACCTCAGCAGCTTTATCTTTTGAAGCATTTCCGGCGATCAAAAATTCCCACGGCGCTTGCAGGTGGTTCCGGTGATTGGCAACGTTTTTAGCAGCAATTTCAAAATCATCCGAACGTTCGAAACAGAGGGAAATAATCTCAAGTCCTTTCGCGTGGTATTTGCCGTAAACCTCTTTTAAATAAGCTGTTTCGTCCATGCAATTCGGACACCAAGAACCCATGATTTGCACGATAACTACTTTGTTTTCGTAGGCTGCAGAAGGGAAAGAAATGTCCTGACGGTTGAGGTTGGGAAAAGTAAAAGAGAGGCCGTTATATCCGGGTTTGATAAAGGTTAATGAATCCGGATTGGTAAGTTCGAATTGCTCATCGCGAACGGCAATCCACGGCTCTTTCCAGTGTTTGCCCGAATAAAATGTGCCTTGAAGTTCTGTTGATGAACCGGGTTTTAGGTTGGATTCAAACAAAAAAGCATGGCTTCCATCAAAGCAGGAAAGTGAAAAACCATTGTTGTTTGCGTTTCCGTCCAAATAGCGGTAATCACCGGTTTCCGTGAGAAATGTTCCGGTTACGCGTTGTCCTTTTTGCTCGAATAAACCAATGGCCATGTACTGATCTTCTGTACCCGGACTAAAGGTTACTTTCCATTTTCCTGCAACATCCAAAGGTTTGTTGTTAGCCGCTGTGTCCATAAAACGTTGGCTTTGTCCGTGAACGGCATGAATGGGTAAGTTGTATCCGCAGCAACGAGAGTAGTTGAACCAGGCACCGCTAAGTTCTCCTGAATTAAGGATTCTTGCTTTGAATTCGGATTCGAAGATGGGTAAGCGAAAGAAAACCGAGTCATCGCGCACGAGAAAAGGCAGAGATTGAATTTTTTCGCTTCCGTTGTAAATGGTAGCAACAAGGGTGTTGGCTTCTGATTGTAAATCGAAATTTACAGGCAATGTCTTTCCGCTAAGGTCAAAAGTCATGCGCCAAATGCCCGTTTTTAGCGGACTTTGCACGGATGTTGAGACGTTTTCGGTAACACCTCGCTTAGCACAAGAGTTTAATAGCAGGGCCGCAACCACTGCCAGTAAAGGGTATTTCATGATGTTTGGGATAATTCAATATTAGCCAGAAATTCTTGATGTGACTCATTTCTTTACCTATTTTGGAATATAAATGCAACCTTTTTATTGGAATGCCAGTCTTGGCTTATAGAAACCCAAATGGATGACGACGCATTGATCAAGGCCTGTTTGTCCGGAGACCCGCTGGCGCAGCGAAAGCTGTATGAGCGTTTCTCCCGGAAAATGATGGGTGTGTGTATGCGGTATACGGGAAATGAATACGAAGCCCGTGATGTTCTCCAGGATGGTTTTGTAAAGGTGTTTGAGAAATTGGGCACTTTTTCCGGACAAGGTTCTTTTGAAGGCTGGGTTAGG
>JBIKKU010000268.1:0-4484 GCA_044360245.1 Flavobacteriales bacterium
GAACGAAACCGATCCAGGAATCATTTTGGATGAAGTATCGAAAATGGTGGAACATACTTTTTCCAAAAGCGAAGAACAAGTCATGGATGGAATGGATATTTCACTTTGTGTGTATGACCGCAATTCAAATACCTTGCAATGGGCAGGAGCAAATAATCCGCTTTGGATTTTAAGGGAAAACCGCATTCTAGAAATTGCGCCCGATAAACAACCCATCGGGAAATATTTTGCGCGACATAATTTTACAACACACCAAGTCCCATTAAAGCCTAGCGATATTCTGTTGCTTTTCTCCGATGGATATGCCGATCAGTTTGGCGGACCATCCGGTAAAAAAATGAAGTATGTTAACCTCAAAAAGCTGCTTACCGAAAGTTCCGGTCTTAGCTTAGTTGAGTTGGAGAATCGATTGCAGACTCATTTTCTGTCTTGGAAAGGAGACATCGAACAAATCGACGATGTTTGCTTTATGGGTATACGTTTAGCGGCGAAGGCATGATATTTTTGTCGAAAAATGGTCCTGTTTGAACGAGCCTAATCCAACCTTCGTTTGTGACTAGGTAGTTTTGCTGATGAATTTCATGTAACCTGAACAACTAAAATCATTTCTTTACGTTTCATTACCTAAGAAGGGCAACATTGTGAATTCAGCGTTTACCTTCTGTTTTTTTTGGGCCTATCGAGTGAAATTTAATAGAACACAATTCACTACGGTTATGAAATGGGCACTTGTTTTTTGTTTGTTGTCGATGCGTGTTATTGCGCAGGAGAGTTTGGTTGCCGACTGGAATATTTCCGGTACAGGTAACGGTGCTTCGGGATTTTCTCAAATGACTTTTGATGCTCAAGGAAATGTTTATGCATTAGGAGATTTTCGTCGTGGAGATTTGGAGATCAATGGAACAACCCTCACAGAAGATCCGAATTTGATGAATTCTTTAGTGCTTGCAACGGATAATTCAGGAGATGTATTATGGACTATTTCCGGATTAGATAAAGCCGTCGGTATGGAAGTAATGGATGTATCCAATAGTTTGTTGATTGCCGAACGAAACAAGTGGTCCGCATGGGATTTGTCCACCGGTCAATCGATCAATACCATTCAACTTGCAAACGATCCTGCCGGATATGCCATTATTAGCAGCATGAGTAAAAATGGCAATGGTGAAATCCTTTCTGCCATTGAAGCAGAGGGTAGTCATGTGTTGGTGAATGCCGATACACTTATGTTTCCGTCTTACGGTCATTTTTTGGTTTTGATTTCTTGGGATCCCTCACTAAGCGTGCAACAACATGTTTTTGTTCCGTTTGATAATGTTCCTCTGTTGGAAGGAATGAGCATAAAAGGCGGAGCGAATCAATTCGCTGTATTTGTGAATGCAGATTCCATCGATGTGGCTTTTGCCGGAACGCATTTAAATGCAAATGCCGCGGTGCAAAATTCTCCTTCGCGTGTCATGATGTTGGTATGCGATGCGCAATTGAATTTTTTAAATGTACAATGGTTTGGGTCTCACAATGCCGGAATTCAAATTGAAGAAATCAATTACGATGCTGTTACCCAATCATTTTATGTGGCATCAAACGTATACAATGAAAACGGTGCAGGAAATCCATTCGGGATGCAAATTGGAATGCAACAATTTAATGCGCCAAGTAATTGTGATTTTTTCCCTGTGTTTTTTCACTTTGATGAAAACAATTACAATGTAGTTCGCGCCTCTTGCAATGTAATCGGAAACGCAGTATTGGCAAGGAGTTTCAGGCCATGGAACAATGGCGATGCCTTGATGATTTTTAATTCTATTCAAAGCTTTAGCCTTAACAACATGAATGTAAATCCGGATACCGATACCAATTTTAACGGCGATGTGTACTCCGAAACTTTTTGGGCGAGAGTTGGAGGAAATGGAAATGTTCTGAATTCAGGTAGTCTTGGAATGGTATATGACCACATGCACGGTCAGGTGGAATTGCGCGGTAATGCACTTTACACTTGCGGTATTGCCATCGATACGGATGTAGATTTTCTCGATGATATTTCCGTAAACTTGAAACGCGAAAATTTTGTGGAAGCAAGTTCAGAAGGTGTTTTGGAAAACACTACACATGAACTTCAGTTCTTTCCAAATCCGGTGGAAAATGCATTTCAATTGACAGGAATCCCTCCGGGGGCAAGCGTTTCCATTTGGAATGCAGCAGGACAATTAATTTCCACAAGCCTTTATGCAGGCGTATCGATGTCCTTGCCTGAAAACATGACACAAGGAATTTACTTGATATCCGTGAGCCACGGAACGGAAGTATTTACCTCAAGAATGATCAAACAATAAGTTTGGCAAAGAAGTTATTTCAACTCCTTCACCATTGTCATTACTTTATCATTCAAATCCTTTTTGAAGGCTTCAATTTTTTTCAATAAAACCGGATCGCTTGCAGCAATAATTTGAGCAGCCAGAATTCCTGCATTGCGTGCACCATTTAGAGCAACCGTAGCCACAGGAACTCCCGATGGCATTTGCAGAATAGAAAGCACAGAATCCCAACCATCGATGGAGTTGGATGATTTAATCGGAACACCAATCACAGGTAAAGCAGTCAGAGATGCGGTCATACCCGGTAAATGTGCTGCACCACCTGCACCTGCAATGATCACTTGTAAACCTCTACCGGCTGCACCTTTGGCATATTCGAACATACGTTCAGGTGTACGATGCGCAGAGACAATCGTCATTTCGGTTGCAATTCCGAATTCCTTTAACACTTCATTGGCTTCTTGCATGATAGGAAGATCTGATTTGCTTCCCATGATAATTCCGACTTTCGCGCTCATTTTAGGCTTTTACTTTAAGGGTTTCTTTAACGTGCAATGCAATATCTTTTGCCTTTTTCAATTGTGGGGCAATAATGGTAACGTGTCCCATTTTTCGAAAAGGTTTGGTAATTTTTTTTCCGTAAAGGTGGATGTAAACACCCGGTAAATCCATCACCCTTTCAATTCCTTCGTACACCGCATTGCCTTCAAATCCGGGTTCTCCAAGAAGATTAACCATCACACCCGGACGCAAAATATCGGTAGATCCGGGAGGTAAATTCAATATAGCACGCAAATGTTGTTCGTATTGTGAGGTGATGTTTGCTTCGATGGTGTGGTGACCGCTGTTGTGTGGACGAGGAGCGATTTCATTCACCAAAATAGTTCCGTCTTCCAGTAAAAACATTTCAACAGCAAGAATGCCTACAATGCCCGATTTTTCTGCCACTTCGCGGGCAATCTGTATGGCACGGGTTTCCTGTTCTGTGGTAATTTCGGCAGGGGCAAATAAAAATTCTACCAGGTTGGCAATGGGATTGAATTCACATTCCACCACCGGAAAATGACTAAGATCTCCGTCTTCATTGCGGGATACAATCACCGAAATTTCTTTGCTAAAGGGAACAAGTTTTTCAAGTACCGATGGTACAGCAAAAGCTTGGCTGAGTTGATTCGGATCATCCAATCGCACCACACCTTTGCCATCGTATCCGCCTTTCCGCATTTTCATGAAAAAAGGAAATTCGTTGGCGTATTGCTGAATTTCCGAGGGATTATTCACCAAGTGAAATGGAGCAGTGGGTATGTTGTTGGATTGATAGAATTCCTTTTGCAAGCCTTTATCCTGAACCATTCGCAAAATATGCGGTTGAGGAAATACTTTCTTTCCAAGTTTTTCGAGCGCTTCCAATGCGTCAACATTGACATGCTCTATTTCAATCGTGAGTAAATTTTTATCCTTTCCAAAAGACATTACCGTATCGAAATCCATCAATGAGCCAACACTGAATTCAGCGACGAGGTCTTTGCAAGGAGCATTGGGGTCGGGATCGAGAATGGCAATGTTCAGGTTGAGGTTGATGGCTTCCTGAATGAACATTCGACCTAACTGACCACCACCTAAAATGCCGACTTTAAAATCGGGATGAGAAAAGGAAACTGACATGCCGACAAAATTACACTCTTTTGGTCCTGAATGGAGTAGGAGCAAAAAAATAGGTCCCGGTTTTCACCGAGACCTTTTTCTATTATCGTGAATGATTAGAATCTCCAACCAAGACGGATACCAGCGTTAGCACCGAAACCACGACCACCTGATTTCCAAGTGTCTTCAGGAACAGTAGAAGTAACAGTAGTACCACCGGAAGTTACAGATGTTTCACCACCTTTGTCTGTGTAACCCCAACCCATGTAACCAAATTCAGCACCTACGAAGATGTTTTCAGCGAAGTAGAAATCGCAACCAAATACGATTGCCCAACCCATCATAGATTCTTTAGAAGTGATGCTTCCTGCAGTAACAACTGAAGAGTAACCAGTACCGTCAAAGTTGGTCCAAGTTTCTTCTGTGCTTCCACCACCGAACATCAAAGATACACCGGCATAAGGAGAAAGTTTGTCAGTACCAGAGAAGTGGTATTCGAAACCTGGGCTTACAGACCAGCTTCCA
>JBIKKU010000277.1:0-4344 GCA_044360245.1 Flavobacteriales bacterium
GTTGCACCAGTGTAGTCAGCGTTTTCGTAGAAAGTTTCAGTTGATTTAGTACCGTCCAAAGAAAGTCCGAAACGAACTGCCATGTTTGGAGCGATGAAATAACGGTATCTCAGTGAAGGAGCAGTGAAAGTTTCACCACCGTTTTCTCCGATGTTCAGACCAACCTCAAGTGAAGAATTGTTTCCTTCAGTTGGCTTCTGAGCTGAAGCTGAAAGACCAAGAACTGCAACAGCAGCTACAAGTAAGATGTTCTTTTTCATTTTATTCGGTTTTAAAGTTTGCAATTGATTAGCACTAATTATGCCAAAGGAAAAGAACTTGGTAAAAGTGTCACTATACTTTGACATGAAGTTATTAACAATTCGGCGTTTTTAAACGCTGTTTTGTTCATAAACCTCGCCTTTTAACGACTCATTTTTCAAAAGGTTACCCTTTTCTGAAAAATATTTTGTCGTTTTGAATCTGCTTCTCTTCAAGCATTGGGACAAATTTAAACTTGCCCATGTCCTTTGTTTCAAGACTCCCGTCACTATTTTTCCTGATAAAAATCATGTCTTGCTCGGTCTCACCAACCGGAATCACCATGATTCCCTCAGGTTTAAGCTGATTCAGAAGCTCTTCAGGAACAAAAGGGGCTCCACAAGTTACTATTATTTTATCAAAAGGAGCGTATGCAGGCTGACCTTTAAACCCGTCGCCGAAAAATAATTTTGGAGCAAAATGGAACAAAGCCAGGTTGATACGAGCTTTTTCATAAAGTTCCCGCTGACGTTCAATCGAAAATACCTTTGCGCCAAGTTGGCATAGTACCGCTGTTTGATACCCGCAGCCCGTGCCAATTTCCAAAATCTTTTCCCCCCTTTTAATACCAAGTAATTGTGTCTGAAAAGCAACGGTAAAGGGATTGGATATGGTTTGCCCGGCGCCGATGTGAAAGGCCTTTTCCTCGTAGGCATGCTCATCAAAGGCATTGTCGCCTAAAAAAACATGACGGGGAACCTTGTCCAAAGCCTCCAAAACCTGGTCCTGAAAAATCCCTTTTGCTCGGAGACCCTCAATCATTTTACGACGCAGTCCCTTTTGTTTAAATGTATCGGTATAAGTTTCCATCTCTTGCACTTAGCGACAAATCACTGTTGAAAATTACTCCATTGCAACGCCTGCACCCCAATTCAAGCACCTAATTTTACCACAAGATTTTCAACAACGAAAGCTATGGTAAGGATTGGAGTACTAGGTGCGGGACATTTGGGTAAGATTCATATGAAATGCATCAAAGAAGTTCCTTCGCTCGAACTTTTAGGTTTTTATGATCCGGACGACCATATGGCTGCAGATGCCATGGAAAAGTATGGTGTAAAGCGATTTTCGGACATGGAATCCTTAATTGATGCCTGTGATGCCATCGATATTGTGACGCCTACCATTACTCATTTTGATTGTGCTCAAAAATGCCTTCGGAAATTTCGTCACGTTTTCATTGAAAAGCCCATCACCACTACCGTAGAAGAAGCCAAATCGCTCATCAATCTGGCTGCCGAGGCCAATGTTGTTGGACAAGTTGGCCATGTAGAGCGCTTTAATCCTGCCTTTCAAGCCAGCCTGCCTTTTTTTACGCAACCTATGTTTATTGAATGTCATCGTTTGGCCATTTGGAATCCACGCGGTACCGATGTTTCGGTGGTCCTGGATTTAATGATCCATGACATCGACATCATATTAAGTGTTGTGAAGAGCAATATCAAACGCATCAGTGCATCCGGTGTGGCAGTTGTTTCCGATTCTCCCGATATTTCCAATGCCCGAATTGAATTCGATAATGGTTGTGTGGCAAACCTTACGGCCTCTCGTATCTCCTTGAAAAACATGCGTAAAACCAGGTTTTTTCAGCGCGATGCTTATATTTCCGTTGACTTTTTGGAAAAGAAATCGGAAGTCGTGCGCATGAAGCCTGTTGTAGGCGAACCTGATCCATTTGCGATGATGATTGATTTGGGGCAGGGTAAAGGTCAGCGGGAAATTTTCTTTGAAAACCCCAAAGTGATGGAAATCAACGCCATCAGAGAAGAGCTTGCTGCTTTTGCATTGGCGATTGAACAAAAAAGCACTCCGCCTGTAAGCCTTTCCGATGGCTACAATGCTTTGGATATCGCTTATAAGATCATCGAAAAGATGGAAGTCACCTCCGGGATTTCCTAAAACGTTTCGGCATATAATAAAAAGGATATTTTTGCGTTCCTTTTTTGATCTCTCCGCATGAAGCGTATTTCGCTCTATATCGTATTCGCCATTTTTCTTGTTTCCTGTGGAAAGGATCAAGCTGTGGAAATTCCTTCTTACATCTATATTGATCATATTGATCTGCAAACAACCACAGCTCAGGGTTCTAACTCGGCTGAAATTCTAGATGCCTGGGTTTATATGGACGATAATCCGCTGGGTGTTTTTCCTTTACCGGCAAGAATTCCCATTCAGGCAGATGGTCAGCACGACTTTAAAATTTTTGCAGGCATTAAAGCTGATGGAATTTCCGATCGCAGAAGACGTTACATTTTTTTCAAACCATTTGAGCTAAACAATTTTAACCTTACCCTCGGGGAAATTGATACCTTGAATGGAACATACCAACCTTTGGTTACCTATTATCCTTCCAGCGATATCAACATTTGGAACGAAGACTTTACGGATCCTTTTATCCCATTTTTTCCGGATCCGGCTAGCGATACTACAATGGGTAGAACGATTACTCCCGGGGAATTTTTTGAAGATGGGGCTTCAGCCGTTTTGGATTTAGCGCCCGATCAAACTTTATTTTTCTGCGTCACCGAAGAGAATTTCAATTTTCCTACAGGTGGTTCAAGTGTTTTTCTGGAATTGAATTATAAAACAAACAATGCGCTTACGATTGGTGTTCGTGCAGAGAGTCCGGGAAACACCTTGAATATCGACAATACCGTTTTAAATCCGACTTATGACGACAACGGTAATCTTGTGTGGAAAAAGGCTTACATCGAATTGACCGAAATTGTTAGTTCCTATTATACGGCAAGCGCTTTTGAAGTGTATTTTAAAATGACAAGGCAGGTCACCGACCCTATTGCCTACATCGACAACGTGAAGGTGATTTATGGGAATTAATCCAATCAAGCTTCAGGTAAGCAAATATGTTTTTTCGGATTTATTTACCGCAGCCTTGGCGTGGGTGGTGTTTTTTGCATTTCGAAAAACACGGATTGAAGAAACGGAATTGATTTTTGATGCGAATTTTTTTCGCGGACTAATCATTATTCCTTTGTATTGGTTGTCGCTTTATTACCTGAGCGGCTATTACAATAACGTTTTACGAAAGCATCGATTACAAGACCTTGGGTTCACACTAATTCAAACGACCTTAGGTGTTCTTGTGTTGTTTTTTGTATTGATTCTGGATGACCAGGTAGGTACTTACAGAAACTACTATTACGCCTTTTTTGCATTGTTTGGCGTTCATTTTTTGTTGACGTTTTTGCCACGTATTTTTTTTACTTCACGTCTAGTTAAACGTATCCACAACAGAAAAATCGGATTCAAAACACTGCTCATTGGAGGAAATCAAAACGCCTTGAACATTTACCGTGAAATCCAGGAAATGAAACAATCTCCGGGATTTAAGTTTGTTGGATTTGTGAGTATCAATGGAGTGGATAATCAATTGCGTGAAACGGATTTACCTTATTTCGGAAAGTTCGGTTCAGGGATGTCGCAAATCATTAGAGAACAAAAAATTGAAGAAGTGATTATTGCCATCGAATCTTCCGAGCACGAAGAATTGCGCAAAATCATTTCATCACTTGAAGCAGAAAACCTGAAAATGCACGTCATTCCGGATAGCTACGATATCCTTACCGGTTCGGTGAAAATGACAAATATTTATGGCGCGCCATTAATTGAAATCAAAACCGAACTCATGCCCGGATGGCAGGCATCGGTGAAACGCATGATGGATATTGTCATTTCTTCGATTTCACTGATCCTCTGTATTCCATTGTTTTTGATCATCGCCATTGCCATTAAACTTTCATCCAAAGGTCCAATTTTCTTTTTGCAGGAACGAGTAGGGATTTATGGAAAACCATTTCGTATCATCAAATTCAGATCGATGGTAACGGATGCAGAAAAAAATGGCCCCCAATTGTCGAGTGCAGAAGATAGCCGCATTACCCGAGTTGGAAAGTTCATCCGTAAAACCAGACTAGATGAGTTCCCTCAATTTATCAATGTGATCAAAGGAGATATGTCATTGGTCGGGCCTCGTCCTGAGCGACAGTTTTACATCGATAAAATCGCCCAGATTGCGCCGCATTA
>JBIKKU010000103.1:0-8690 GCA_044360245.1 Flavobacteriales bacterium
CAGGATCAATTGCTTTTCTTCCATGGTGGTTTTGGGTTTATGAGAAAGATAGGCCTATTCGAGCTGATAACAACACACAATGGATCTTATTCGGTATTTCTGTGAGCAACATCACATTCCTTAAACGGAAAAAAAGAATTTGGCAACATCACGAAAAAAAAATTCAGAATAATTTCAAACTTCCATAATCTCCCAAGCGGTGTGGTAGGCTCCTTTTTCATCTACATAATCCAGGAACTTTTTATAAAACGAATGATTGGCCAAAGTAGCGCTGTCGCCAAAAACGATGAGCTTGCGTTTGGCACGCGTTAAGGCTACGTTCATTCTTCGGGTATCCGCAAGAAATCCAATGTCGCCCTGATCGTTACTTCGCACCATACTGATGCAAATGATATCGCGTTCTTGTCCCTGAAATCCATCCACGGTACGCACCGAAAAATGATGTTTTCCGGCGGTGAAATAATCTTGTGTGGCGAGCTGTTGCGTAAGGTATTCCGTTTGCTGTCGATACGGCGCGATGATACCGATGCGCAATGGTGCTGATGCTTCGTGAGATAGAGCATCATATTGTGCCAATACACTTCCCAATACCGCAAGAGCAATTCGGCTTCTTCGGGATTGGAAACAGATAAGGTTTCAGGATTGAATTGTTCGTTGTATCCGCAACCTGCAGTGTCGAAAAAATCGAATGGACGACAAAGCAAATCTTCTGAAGGATCGTGACTGAGCAATGTATCTTTTACCGTGAGATCCGATTCCAATGCACCATCGTAAAAAGAACGATTGGAAAACTGCATGATGTCATCGTTCATGCGGTATTGCGTTTTTAATAGGGCTGTAGCTTGTTTTTGATTTTCGACAACGCGCTCAAACAAGGTATATTTCAGTCCGCCTTCTTCTGCTTTTCGCGATTTAACGGTTGGTGGTAACTGACAATGATCTCCCGCCAACACCACACGTTCAGCGCGGGCAATGGGAATCCAGCTCATGGGCTCCAATGCTTGTGCTGCTTCATCAATAAATACCGTTCTGAATTTTTTATCGCGCATGGCTTTACTGGCCGCAACAACAGGAGTACATGCAATAACTTGAACGGTATCAAACTGTTCCCATTGAATGTAATCCTCAAGTGCGGTGGCTTCTTTGAGCAATTGTTTAGCTTCTGTAAAAAGTAAATTGCGTTGTTCGCGTTCGGCGGGACCAAAACTGCGTTTGTATTTTCGCGCCATCGCAAAAAATTCTTCAGCGCGTTTGCGATAGGCCTTTAAATCTTTGTAAGAAGCATGCTGCATCATGCGCATATCGAGGGTATTGTTCATCACCTCTTCCGACACCCGCGCAGGATTTCCTAGTCGCAAAACACTGATGCCTTGTTGCACTAATTTTTCGGTGAGCAAATCCACGGCAACATTACTCGGACTGCAAACCAATACTTGTTTTTCATGCAAGAGGGTATGTCGTATGGCCTGAATCAATGTGGTGGTTTTTCCCGTGCCCGGAGGTCCGTGCACCAATGCCACATCTTCTGCCGAGGCAATCAATTGCACTGCGGCAAGCTGCGAGGCATTCAGTCCACCGGCAGATGCCAATTGTTCGGGAACATTAAATGCAGCAGGTTTTAATCCGTAAATCACATCGCGCAAATGTGCCAGTCGGTTTTTTTCTGCTTCCATCACACGCTTGATTCCGAAAAACATTTCGCGGTAACTGTTTTCGTCGAACAACAAATTGATACCAAGTTTTCCGCGGTCGATCCAATCGGGCAGATCATCGGTATTCAGTGCAATGCGCATACGGTTGCCCCAAACATTTTTGATGGTTCCTGAGAGTTTATTTTCCTTATCGCGTTCATCTGCATTCGAAAACAACTCCACCACTTTTCCATTTCCAAATTGGTGCAATTCATCCTGACCTTGTGTGCGTTCTACTTCAAGCATGATGTAATCGCCTGCACCAACCTCTTCGCTTACAATGCGCAGGGGATACCAGGTCACTCCATTCAGACGACGCTGTGTAATGCCGGCACGCTCAAATTGTTCGAGGTATTGTTTATGATCCTCATCTTTTTCGATCTGTAAAAGCTCAAGGATTTTCTTTAATGCTTCAATGGGAGACATGCTGCAAATAAACAAACAACTTCGTGAACAAATACACAGATACATTTTTGCCTAAGGCAGAGTTAGACATGAAACAGGATCAGATATTCTACCTTATTAATCCGGATTTTAAGCTGATTTGGTTATTATAAAACACTAGCAGAACAGAAAAACCCAATTAGGTAATTTGTCTAAACCAATTCAAATAAATACTAACCCCTTGATAGCTAAGTCTCAACAAAAAGTCCATTTAATTGTTAATCAAATGATTATATTTTGAAACTTGAATAAATAAACAAAAATGATAGTATTACTGTTATTTAAGTGAATATTCCTATATTTGCACCATGAGTCCTTTAAAACGTTTTTTCTCCCTTATACAAACAGAGCGCAAGGAAATAACGCTGATTTACCTCTACGCTTTGTTTTCCGGATTGATCTACCTCATCTTGCCCTTAGGTATTCAAGCCGTTACATCCATCATCATGTCGGGACAACTTACCACTTCCTGGACTGTATTAATGATCATGGTCATCATCGGAACCTTGTTCAGTGGTTTGATTCAAGTCTTTCAGCTCAGCATTATAGAATCCTTGCAACAACGTTTGTTTGTGCGTTCGGCATTTGAATTTTCGTACCGCATGGTGAACGTGCAAAAACAAATGCTACGCAAATTCTATGCGCCTGAATTGATGAACCGCTTTTTTGATGTGATTCAAATTCAAAAAGGATTGGCAAAAATTTTAATTGATTTATCTTCCTCAAGTCTGCAAATCATTTTCGGATTGTTGTTATTGTCGTTCTACCATCCGATGTTCATTTTCTTAGGATTGATACTGGTTGTAGTGTTGGTGCTCATCTTCAGGATTCTTGGTCCACGTGGTTTATCTGCTTCCTTAAAAGAATCGAAATACAAATACGAAGTCGTGCTTTGGCTCGAAGAATTGGCAAGGGTAAACGACACTTTCAAACTTGCCGGAAATACCGACCTTCCACTCAATAGAACAGATGAGTACGTCAACAATTACCTGAAAGCAAGAAAAGCACATTTCAAAATTCTGGTTTGGCAATATGCTGCCATCATCTTCTTTAAAACCGTCATCATTGCCAGTCTGCTCATTGCAGGAAGTATTTTGGTGGTCAACAACGAATTGAATTTAGGTCAGTTCATCGCAGCGGAAATCCTCATCATCATGGTGATGCAAAGTGCAGAAAAAGTTGTGTTATCGCTTGAAGCCGTTTACGATGTAGTGACCGCAGTAGAAAAAGTGGGATCGGTGATGGACCTTGATTTGGAACGTTCGAGCGGACAGAAACTGATGCAAGAACCGGAAACCGGAATGAAACTGGAATTGCGCGAACTCAGCGTGTTTAATCCGGAGCGCAACAAATACAGTTTGCATAACATAACACTCACCATTCAACCAAGTGAAAAAATCTGCATCACCGGTGCCAACCATTCGGGAAAATCGACATTGTTGCAAGCCATCGCGGGATTGTATTGCGATTACGAAGGAAGCATCATTTACAACGATACACCACTCTCACAACTCAACATTCCATCCTTACGCGATCATATTGGCGACAACCTTTCCCTGGAAGACTTGTTCTACGGAAGCGTTTACGATAACATCACCCTAGGAAAATCCGATTGCGATCCGCATCGCTTGAATGCCATCATCGAAAAAACCGGACTGCGTGAGTTCATCATGGAATCGCCCGATGGATTGGACCGCAAAATATTACCCGGCGGAAAAAATTTACCCAAAAGCATCGTGCGCAAAATCATGCTGGCCCGATCACTCGCCATGAAAAAAGAATTGCTCATCATCGAGGACCTCATGCTGCACCTCAACAAAGCGGAAAGGGAAAACATGATGGAATTGTTCCTTGGCAAAGACAACAAGGGCACTGTCATCATTACCTCCAACGATCCTTCGATTGCAGCACTTTGCGATAGAGTAATTGTACTCGAAAAAGGGGAAGTGGCCGCGCAGGACACTTATCAAAATTTAAAATCAAGAACTGATCTGTTTGAATGATATGCTGAACATTTCCAAACATTCCATCAACGAGCGAATCGATCAGTCGAAGTTCACCGCCTTCAGCAAAACTTCACGCTTCGCCATTACCCGAAAATTTTCCATGTGGTTCGGAATATTTCTGATCATGGGAATTATCGTGCTTTTCCTGCCATGGACACAAAACGTGGAAGCCTATGGAAAAGTAACTGCACTAAAGCCCGAACAACGTCCGCAGACTATTCACAGCACCATTCCCGGCCGTATTGAAAAATGGTATGTGCAGGAAGGTCAGTTTGTACATAAAGGCGACACCATTTTATTCATCTCCGAAATCAAAGACGAATATTTCGATCCGCAATTGTTGCGTCGTACCGAAGACCAGGTAAAAATGAAGGAACAATCCATTACATCTTACCAGGACAAAGTCAACGCGCTCAACAAACAAATTGATGCACTCAATGAAGGATTGATTTTGAAATTGGAACAAACACGAAACAAAATCAAACAATCGGAGTTGAAGGTAAAATCGGACTCCATTGATCTGGAAGCCGCAAAAACAGGACTCACCATCGCACAAGAACAATTCAACCGTTATGAGGAATTGCGAAAAAAAGATGTGATCACACAAACCGAATTGGAAGGAAGAAAATTAAAATACCAGGAAGCTCTCGCCAAAAAAATATCCGCGGAAAATAAATTAATGACCGCTCGCAATGAATTGATCAATTCCATGATTGAACTCAACAGCATTGAAATGGATTATAACGACAAATTGATGAAAGCGGAATCGGATAAATACAGCGCGATGTCGACCATGTTCGACGCCGAAGCAGCGGTTACCAAACTTCAGGGACAATTCTCCAATTACGCCGTGCGCACGGGATATTATTTCATCACTGCACCGCAAGATGGTTATGTGACCAAAGCACTGACTTCGGGAGTTGGAGAAACCATCAAAGAAGGATCCGCGGTAGTAAGCCTTGCCCCTGCCAAAGTAGAACTCGCCGTAGAAATGTATGTTGAACCCATTGACTTGCCATTGATTCGTGTCGGACAAAAAACACGATTCATTTTCGACGGTTGGCCATCCTTTGTGTTTAGTGGTTGGCCCGGGGCCTCCTTTGGAACATTTGGTGGCGAAGTAGTTGCCATCGACAACCTCATCAGTGAAAACGGAAAATACCGCGTGCTGGTAAAACCCGACCACAGCGATGTTCCTTGGCCTACAGCTTTGCGTGTTGGCGCAGGAGCAAAAGGAATGATGATGCTGCAAGATGTACCGCTCTGGTATGAAATGTGGCGAAAACTGAATGGCTTCCCGCCGCAATTTTATGAACCTGCAGAAACAAAAAAAGATGAGAGCAAGTCTGCCAAAAAATAATCTTCTTCTCGCCATACTTTTTCTGGTATTCTCCAACGTTCGCGCACAGGATAGCACCAAACTTTCTTATGCAGATTTTCACCGCATGGTGTATACCGCGCATCCATTGGCCAAACAAGCTGATTTGTTAACCCTCAATGCGCGTTACAATTTAATGCTGGCCAAAGGAAATTTTGACCCGGTTTTATCTGCCGAATACAACAATAAATTTTTCAGCGGAAAAAATTATTATTCCTTGCTGTCGACCATGGCAAGTGTGCCATTGTGGTTCGGACCTGAAATCAAAGCCGGATTCGATCAGAACACGGGAGCCTATGTAAACGGAGAAGAATTAACTCCTCTCGAAGGTTTATTCTATGCCGGAGTGAAAGTTCCACTTGGTCAAGGATTGTTGATCGATCAACGACGTGCGGCAGTTAAACAAGCACGCATCTTCATTCAGATGAGCGACCAGCAACGTTTGCAATTGCTCAACGAGTTGTATTACGAAGCGTTCAAAGCTTACGTCAACTGGCACTTGGCCTATCAAAACATTTCTGTCTACCGCAAGGGAGAAGAGTTATCCTACAAACGCTTACAATTCTTGCGCGAAATGCATGCTGCAGGTGAGCGTTCGGGAATGGATACACTTGAAGCCAATGTGCAATGGCAAACACGTCAACTCGAGCGCAGAGAAGCAGAAGTACAATTCCGAAATGCAGCATTGTTTCTATCGGTGTTCTTGTGGAATGAAAATGAAGAACCATTAGAACTGAAAGAAACCATCGTTCCGCAATCCGCACCCAAAGCGGAAATACCGATGGCATTGCTCAATCCCGATAGCTTAAAAATTTCCATTGCCGGCATTGACACCATTCATCCTGCACTTGCGGTTTACGATGCAAAACTGGAAAGTTTGGAAGTGGACCTCCGCCTGAAGCGCGATAAACTCAAACCAAAATTGAGTGCGCAATACAATTTTCTTACATCGGAAAATACCGACAACTGGGCGATTAGTCAGAACAATTACAAATGGGGATTAAGTTTTTCCATGCCTTTGTTTTTACGACAAGAACGCGGAAACATCGGAATGGCAGAAGTGAAAATCATGAATGCACAATGGGAACTCGACAACAAACGCAATGAGATCGCATCCAAAATCAGAGCCTCATGGAATGAAGTAATTTTTTATGCCAGTCAAACCGAATTACTCCGCAACAACGTGCGCAATTACGAAAACCTGATGGAAGCTGAAAGGTCAAGATTTTTGGCCGGAGAAAGCACCGTCTTTATGATGAACACCCGCGAAAGCAAAGTCATTGAAGCCGCCATCAAACTCAACGAAACTGAAGCGAAATACCATAAAGCTCAGGCTGCTTTCCGTTATTCCGTTGGACTAGGATTCGCTAATTGATACTTTTATTTTATATCCTGATTTAATTTAGAAAACTATGATTCAATTGCACATTGAAAGCACAACAAAAGAACAATGTCAGGATATTCTCATTTTCCTATTGGAAGAGTCGCTGATCATCGAAGGCGAAATTCGTGAAAGCGATATGGTGCGCAAATCGGAAACAGGTCTGATAGAAGCCGGAAAAAAATACCACCTCACTTCCATTACCAGAGCCATTGTATTTGATGAAATTCAGAAAAAAGTGACGGACAAATTTGGTGTAGAACCCATGATTTATGCCTTTCCCCTAACCCACATGGAATCTGACTGGGCAGGAGAAATCCGCAAAAGGGTAAAAGGAGCTTAAATGTTTACCCATTTTTGTTTTTGGACAATACAACATTCTTTTTGATCTTGTAAAGCGTCTATGCTTGTATTAGCTATGTAATGCACGAACAACAAAATCAAAAGCATCCTTGATGAAAAATTTCCTTTCTCTTTTTCTGTTAAGCGTAATCATTGTCTCCTGCGGATTCAGCGGTGAATTCCAAACCATCACTGTAGAAGGACGATACAGCTTGGATGTTCCGAAAGAGCTTACCACCACAACCGAATTGCACGCAGAGGCATCATTGCAATACATGAACGTCATTCGCGAGTTTTATGTGTTGGTGATTGATGAACCCATTGACGAATTCGATAAAGCAGTCCGCGAAAACGAACTTGAAAACGTAGTAACCATGGATGAGGAGGGTTATTCCTCCCTGGTGATAAGTGGCATTAAAGATGGACTTAGCAATTTAGAAGAAGAAGTGCCTGTGAAAGCCAAGATCAACGGTATGCCTTCTATAATTCATAAGTTCAGCGGACACATCAACGACATCGATGTATACTACAATTTCGGTGTTTATCGTGGCCAAAAAAACTATTACCAAGTTCTCACCTGGACCATGAAAGACCATAAAGAAAAGTACAGTCCCGAAATGGATAAAATCATCCGTTCATTGAAGGAATTGTAATACGGAAATTCTAAACCGCAACCCCAATTACACAAACGTCATCAATCTGTTCAAGATCGCCTCTCCATGCTTCAAACATGCGGTCTAAGATGACTTTTTGTTCATCCATTGGGCGGTGATGATGGTCGATCAGGAGTTGACGGAAGGTATTGTATTTTAATTTTTTTCCGTGCGGACCACCAAACTGATCGGCATATCCATCGGAGAACAAATACAAACGATCGTTAGGGAATAAATCGAGTTCCTTATTGGTGAAACTAAATTCTTCTTCGCCAACAAAATTTCCGATTGGTTTTTTATCCGCACGAACTTCAATGACTTCCTGGTTGCGCAAAATAAAAATCGGATTGTTTGCTCCGGCATATTCCAGTTTGTTCTGATCCAAATCAATGGAACACACCGAAATATCCATACCATCGCGGATTTTAGACTCATGTGCTTGTTGACGCAATGTACCCGTGATGATTTTATTCAATCGATTCAGAATCTCTGCGGGTTGTGTAATGTGGTACTCGTTTACAATCTGGTTCAGTCCGTTATAACCAATAATACTCATGAAAGCACCGGGAACACCATGTCCGGTACAATCCACTACAGCAAACAGAATTTTATTTCCTTTTTTCTCGAGCCAGTAAAAATCTCCCGACACAATGTCTTTCGGTTTATACAACACAAAGGAATTTCTCAAGTGTGCTTTGAACACATCCTCCGGCGGAAGTATGGCGCGTTGTATGCGTTTGGCATACACAATACTGTCGGTGATGTGTTTGTTCTTCTCTTCAATAACTTCTTTTT
>JBIKKU010000105.1:0-8670 GCA_044360245.1 Flavobacteriales bacterium
AAATGGGCGGAAAACGTGGAGTGTTTCATTACCTGCAACGCACCGCTATTCAGGGTCACCCTACTACCCTCACCAATATTTCAGGCGTGTTCCAACATGGTGCTTAATACAAAGAAGCAGTGATTCATCCTTTCCGCAAACATTTCGAAGAATTGGAAATCGGTGAAACGGTATTCACGCATAAACACACGGTAAGCGATGCTGACATTGTGAATTTTGCGAACGTCAGTGGTGATAATTTCTATGCCCACATGGATGCCACTTCATTGGAAGGAACCATTTTTGAACGCCGTGTAGCTCACGGTTACTTTGTATTGTCAAAAGCAGCAGGATTGTTTGTTGATCCTAAAAAAGGTCCTGTATTGTTAAACTACGGTTTGGATGAAGCGCGATTTACCAAACCGGTTTATCCGGGTATGACCATCGGGGTAAAATTCACGGTGAAAGAAAAAATCGATCAGGAAAAACGCAGTCCGGAAGACATTGCAAAAGGTATCGTAAAATTCCTCGTTGATGTATATGATGAAACGGGCGAAACCGTTGCCATTGCTACAATTCTCACCATGGTCAAAAAGAGAAATCAGGATTGATTCACTTCGTGATACAGATCAGTTTTTGAACTGACCACTCTCATTTTTTAAGGGTATTTGTGCTCCTATGTTTGTATCGTAAATATAAACGATATGAAAAGCAAACTCCTTTACATTTTGGCCTATTTCGCGATCGCTTTGATTCCTTTTAAACTCGCCTATTTGACTCCGGGTGGTAATAACATTGCATCATTGGTCGGATTTCTGATCGTTGCGTTGGGTGCTATCCTGATGATTTCAATAAGTTCTTTTGGTGGAAGTTCAAGAGAAACCCACTAATTGTTATCGTTCTTTTATCCTCTCTTCTGGTTTTTGGTGTAAAGGGTTGCTACGGCGACCCTTTACTATTTTAAGCAACTCAATACCAGTATCTTAAAATTTCATTTTAAACCTTTGCTAATTTTGTTTAATTTCAATTAAACAAAAGCCATGAAGATTTGGAAAAATGGGGTGGTTCCTCGTCCACCTTATTTCGCTGTTATTTTCATTTCAGTGAAAAGTGAGAACCTGGAAGGATACAAGGAGATGGATGAAAAAACCATTGAACTAGCCACTAATTTCCCCGGCTACCTAGGGCATGATTCGATGGGAGATACCTCAAAAAACATTTTCATTTCTTATTGGGATACCATGGAAAGCATTGAAAAATGGAAGAACCACCAAGTTCACCTAATGGCAAAGGCGCAGGGTATCGGACAATGGTACAATTATTACCTGAGTCAAATCTGCGAAGTGAAATCGGCCCATGAACTGAATCGTCTGCCCTGATGCAGGTTTTTTGGTACATTTGAGAACAAACTCATTTACATGTCATCTATTACTGAACAAGGTCATGTGACCGCTGCCATCTCTTCAGGAATTGCTAGCGTGGAATTCTTTCACCCGATGAGCAACTCCATGCCCGGAAAACTTTTAAATCAACTTGCCGACACCATCACCGAAATGGGTAAAAATCCCGAAGTCAAGGTGATCGTGCTCAAAAGCGCAGGCGATAAGGCTTTTTGTGCCGGTGCCTCTTTTGATGAATTGATTTCGATTAAAGACCTGGAATCAGGAAAGAAATTCTTCTCGGGTTTTGCCAACGTTATCAATGCCATGCGTAAGTGTCCGAAGTTTATTATCGGTCGCGTGCAAGGAAAGGCAGTTGGCGGAGGGGTTGGACTGGCATCTTCGGTAGATTATTGTTTGGCCACGAAACAGGCTTCTGTTAAACTTTCTGAACTTGCTGTTGGAATTGGTCCATTTGTGGTTGGTCCGGCTGTTGAGCGAAAACTTGGATTATCCGGAATGAGCGAGCTTGCCATTAATGCCACGGAATGGCGTTCTGCAGAATGGGCTTTTCAGCGCGGCTTGTACACCCAAATTTTCGATACCGTTGAGGAGATGGATAAAGAAATTGATGCGCTTGCCGGTCGACTCTCTTCCAGCAATCCCGAAGCCATGGCCATGTTGAAAGGTATCTTCTGGCAAGGCACCGAACATTGGGATGAACTCCTTTATGAACGCGCGGGGATGAGCGGAAAATTGGTCCTGAGCGACTTTACCGTAAATGCCATCAATGCTTTCAAAGCCAAAGCCTGAAATTCATCATTTTTTAAACCTTCACTGCATTTCCCCTCTGTTGTTAACTTCAAATACAACTAAATTCGCGGAAAACAGATTAATACTCAGTTGCAATGACTTTTGCCGAAATCAAACACAAACTTGGAGAATACCTTGCGCATCCTTCTTTTGAAGAAATCATGAACGATGCCAATGAGCTGATCCGAAATTTTCAATCGCTGGTAGAAAAACGTCCTGTTAAAGCTGAAGCACCCGATGCCGATGCACATGATGAAGAAGAGGATCTAATGGAAGAAATCCGTGGTCTTGTGAAATCATTCCGTGAACGTCGTGAAGAGCAACGCAAAGAACGCACAGAAGTAGAAAAGAAAAACCTAAAGGAAAAACAAGACATCCTCAAGGAAATTACCCGTGTGATCAGTGAAGAAGAAAACATCTCCAAAGCTTATACGCAATTCAATGAATTGAAAGACAAGTGGAGATCCATTGGCAATGTTCCTTTTGATAAGCAATACGATATTCAAAAAGAATTTTCGCGTTTATCGGAGTTGTTCTATTACAACATGAACATCTACAAAGAACTTCGCGAAAACGATTTGAAAAAGAATACAGGATCGAAACAAGACCTCATCGACCGCCTGAAGGACTTAGCCAATAAAGGAAATATGCGCGATCTTGATCAGGGCTTGCGCAGCATTCAACGCGAGTGGGACAATACCGGTGCAGTGCTGAAAGAGAAATGGGAAGAAATCCGCAATATCTATTGGGACCTCGTTAAACAAGTAGAAGAAAAACTGGAAAGTCTGCGCAAAGAACGCGAACAAAAACAGGAAGAATTTCTGCAACAAAAACGCGAACTCGTTAACAAAGCAACTGCAATTAAGGAGCGCGAAAAACAAGGACAAAAAGATTGGGATAAAGCAACAGACGAATTGTTGGTCATTCAATCTGAGTGGAAAAAAATCGGTTTTGCATCGCGTGAGGAAAATGAAAAAATCTGGAATGAATTCCGTACCGTTTGCGATGCTTTCTTCAATGAGAAAAAAGAATTCTTCGGAGAAATGAAATCGGTTTACGAAGAAAACAAAAAGAAAAAACAAGATATTATCGAAAAAGCTGAGGCACTTAAAGATTCAAACGATTGGAAAGAGGCCGGAAATAAATTAATTCAACTGCAAAAAGAATGGCAAAAAATCGGATCTGCAGGTAAAAAGGCAGAACACCCATTGTGGTTGCAATTCCGCTCAGCTTGCGATTCATTTTTCAATCGTAAAAAAGAACATTTTGCTGCTGCCGATTTAGCTTTGGATGAAAACCTACGCAAAAAAGAATCATTCATTGCTTCATTAGCATCCATGGAAATTACAGGGACTGATGAAGAAAAAATTGAACGACTCAATTCCCTCGGCAAAGAATTCAACGCCATTGGAGATGTTCCATTGAAAGAGAGAGAACGCATCAGCAAAGCATTTCGTGCAGCGATGGAAGACCTTTCTTCGCGTATCCAGGTTGACCCTAGTACACGCGAAACAACCATGTTTAAAGCTCGAATCGCGGCATTATCCAGTCAGGATAACTCTGAATATCTCTTATCTAAAGAGCGTGGCATTATTCGCGATCGTATCAATAAAATCAATGAGGAAATCATTCGCATTGAAAACAATATGGCTTTCTTTGGCAATTCCAAAAACGCATCCGACATGCTAAAGGAATACCAGGAAAAAATTGAATCGCTCAAAAAAGAAATAGAGACGCAAAAGGAAAAATTGAAATTGTTTCCAAAGGCAAATAAAGCTTAAATGAAAGTCCGCTCCGGCGGACTTTTTTTATACTATTTTTCAAAAACGCGTATCCAAATCAGATAACCAAACAATATTTTGAATTTTCGTTAAATCACAGTGGTTTATTCTGATTTTACTTCAACTTGTAAAACTTTATTCTTCATTTTTATTATATTGCCATATAATCCTCTTACAAGATGAGTGAAATGGTAAAGAAAGCGCCTGCCTCGAATAGCATTGATAAGAAGATCGTGCTCAAGGCTTGGGAATTGATGTGCACAGCCAAATCCATGGCTGAATTGTACGAGAAGAATAAGGAAGTAACGGCAAAGTACGTGCACGCTACCTCACGAGGACACGAAGCGGTTCAAATTGCCATGGGACTGCAATTAAAGGCTCAGGATTTTTTATCGGCATACTACAGAGATGACTCCATGTTGTTGAGCATTGGTATGACGCCGTATGAATTGATGCTGCAACTTTTGGGCAAAAGAGAAGATCCTTTTTCGGGTGGTAGACACTATTACTCGCATCCTTCTTTGCGTCGCGATAACATGCCAAAAATTCCCATGCAAAGTTCTGCTACCGGAATGCAAGCGATTCCAACCACCGGAGTTGCTATGGGCATGAAATACCGTGAACTTACCGGAATGAGCAAAGATGAAGGCTTGGAGAACCCTATTGCGGTTTGTTCTTTGGGTGATGCATCCATTACCGAAGGAGAAGTTGCAGAAGCATTCCAAATGGCCGTATTGCGCAAACTTCCGATAGTATATCTTGTTCAGGATAACGAGTGGGACATTTCAGCCTACGCAAAAGAAATTCGTGCACAAGAAGCCTGGGAATACGCACAAGGATTTAAAGGACTGGAAGTTCGTCGCATCAACGGAAGTGATTTTTTTGAATCCTACACAGCTATTGCTGAAGTTTTGGAATTGTGTCGCAAAGAACGTCGACCTTTTTTGATTCACGCCAAAGTGCCATTGCTCAATCACCATACATCGGGTGTACGCAAAGAATGGTACCGTGAAGATTTAGAAGAACAATCCAAACGCGACCCCTACCCTTTGTTCAGAAATCAATTGCTTGAAGAAGGAATTACGGAAGGACAATTGAAAGAGTTGGAAATATTTGCAGAGCTTGAAGTAGAAAAGCAATACAAAAAAGCACTTGCAGCAGAAGATCCGCAACCCGAAGATATTTATAACCACATTTACGCACCTACTCCCATTACGGAAGAAAAAGGAGAACGCTCACCTGCAGGAAAACAAGCAACCGTTATGGTTGATTCTGCGCTCTTTGCCATTCGCGAACTCATGGAAAAACATCCTGAGTGTTTGTTGTACGGACAAGATGTCGGAAAACGTTTGGGTGGTGTATTCCGCGAAGCAGCTACTCTTGCACAGCAATTCGGAGATGAGCGTGTTTTCAATACACCCATTCAGGAAGCGTTTATTGTTGGTAGCACCGTTGGAATGAGTGCAGTTGGTTTGAAACCCATTGTTGAAGTTCAATTCGCCGACTACATTTGGCCGGGCTTAAATCAATTGTTCACCGAAGTTTCCAGATCCAATTATTTATCCAACGGAAAATGGCCGGTGTCCATGATTCTCCGAGTACCTATTGGTGCCTACGGAAGCGGCGGACCATACCACTCTTCCAGTGTTGAATCCGTGGTATGCAACATCAAAGGAATTAAAGTTGCCTATCCATCTACAGGAGCAGATTTAAAAGGATTAATGAAATCTGCGTATTACGATCCGAATCCGGTGGTGATGCTCGAGCACAAAGGTTTGTACTGGAGTAAAATCAAAGGAACCGAAGAAGCGCGTACCATTGAACCCGACGACGATTATGTGATTCCATTCGGAAAAGGACGATTGGTGCAAGAATCCGACGCATCTCTTGCAACAAAGGGAGAAACCATGACCATCATTACTTATGGAATGGGTGTTTATTGGGCACGAAATGCCTGCAAAAATTTAAACATCACCAATAAAGTGGAGATTGTTGATTTGCGCACACTTGTTCCCTATGATGAAGAAATGGTATTTGCATCGGTAAAGAAAAACGGAAGATGCATGGTACTTACCGAAGAACCGGTTACCAATTCATTCGCCCAAGCCATTGCAGGAAAAATTTCGGAACAATGTTTCCAATACCTCGATGCGCCGGTAATGACAAAGGGTGCCATTGACCTTCCTGCCATCTCCTTAAACAGCACATTGGAATCGGCAATGTTACCTAGTGCCGCCAAAGTTGAAAAATGGATTGAGGAATTATTGGCTTATTAAGCTCATCTGATTTTAATAGCAGAGAGGTGTCGATTTTGACACCTCTTTTTTTTTCTGCCTACTTCAGAGATTACCTAACTTTAAATACCAACCAGAAGCTATTTATGAGGACGTGTTTTTTGACGGCTTTTACCCTGCTATTTGCCTATGCAGGACATTCACAAGGAAGTGGAACTGCACTCACTTTTAATGGAACTAATAAGAAAGTAAATGTTCCTTCAACACTCTCTTCCGTGACGAATAATTTCACCATGGAGTTTTGGGCAAACCCAACAAATACGCTTACCATTAGGACACAATCCAACACGATAGGAAACATAACAGGAACCTCTGCACAGCGCTATGCTATTTTCCCAACACATGGAGGAAACCCTTGTGCTTCTGCTGCTGCCAGTGCAGGATTAGGTGTTTCGGTTGGAACAAATGGCATTCAAGTTTTTGAGCACAATTGCAGTCACATGCCAGCCATTTTGGTATACAATGCAACACTTCCCTCCGGGTGGAATCATATTGCGGTGGTAGTAACATCGAAACAACCACAGCTTTATTTAAACGGAAATCTTGTGGCCACAGGATTAACAAGTAACCTTACCAATATTTATCCCGGTGGAAATATTGGTGGTGATAATTACGGGTGGTATCAAGGTGATTTGGATGAGGTTCGTATTTGGAGCACCTCACGAACCCAAGCCCAAATTCGGGATAAAATGTGTACTCGCCTCAATGGAAATGAAACAGGTTTGGTACGTTATTACCGTTTTGATGATGGTAGCGGCACTCAATTAACGGAATCTACTTCTAATGCTCAGCATGGCACATTGAGCAACACACCTACATGGGCAACATCGGGAGCACCAATCGGTAATACTTCTACATATACCTACACTACTTCTTGGTCGGGAGTAAGTTTATACCATGTTTCTCCGGAAGGTGATTCACTGCAAGTATCTGCTGTGTCTTCAGCAACAGTTAATGCCATCCATATTTATCACGTTACCTCTGTTCCAAATACCACATCAGGTATTACGGGTTATGGAGGAAACGACCATTATTTCGGTGTGTTTAAATCGATCAACTCCGGCGGAAGCGGCACCTATGCGGCAACGTATTATTACCGTCAGAACGATGCCTATCAAGCTTCTTCAACGGTCGATCCGGATTACGACGAAAACAATTTACGCGTATTTACACGCAGTGATAATTCAACAACAAGCTGGACCATTCACGCTAGTGCCCCAACTACTTCCACAAAAACAATTGCACTAACAGCAATGTCGACCGAATTTATGTTGGGTTATTTAAACAGTACCGCTGCACTACCGGTTGAATTAATTTCGTTTGAAGCCACACCTGCTGAATCCTCTGTAACGCTGGATTGGTGCACTGCAAGCGAGCATAACAATGCAGGATTTGTGATTGAAAAAAGCTTGAACGGTTTTGATTTTTATGCTATCGATTCTGTTGCGGGAAGTGGATCTTCTTCGTCGATGCTTTGTTACCGCAGCACGGACACACACATTGAAAATGGATTGATGTATTACCGTTTGGTTCAATTGGACTTCAATGGAACAAAACATTATTCAGAAATCAGAGTTGTTGAGATGGAATCATCACAAGATGTTTTGCTGTATCCGAATCCGGCTTCCGAACAAATCACCATAGAACAATGGGATGGCAAAATTGAAGTAATGGATGTAAGAGGATGTATCGTTTTTCAGGAAACATCCAATGGAAAAATAAGCATCCCTTGCCGTGATTTTCCCAAAGGAATTTACCTGGTAAAACTCCAATCCGGAACCACCATTTTTACCCGAAAACTCATTCTTAACTAAACCTTCATCTGATTTTTTACCTCCTTTATCAGAATCAGAATCCTGATTTAGGTGAATTTACTTAACTTGCATACACCAAAAACCCAGGGTATATGCCTAAGTACTTGCTTACGAACCTTCTGGTCCTTTTTTCCCTATTCGCAAATGCGCAAGGAAGTGGAAACGCATTGGTTTTTGACGGCACAAACAACAATATCGAAATCACATCTACATTCCCAAATCAAAACGGAACAAGCAGCTTTAGTTTCTGCGCCTGGGTCATGACGACCAATGCCGGAAAAGCAGGACAGCGAATTGTATGCGATGATCAGCAAACCTCAGGTTCGGGTGGCTACGCGCTTTCTCTCGGCGATCCCGGGAGCGGTAGATTACGTTTTTATTGCAGAGCACTGAGCGCTGTGAGTTTGGATGTATCTAATGCAAACTATTACTTATCAAACAACATTTGGTATCACGTTGCGGCTACGTACAATGTTACAACACGTGTTCGCAATATATATGTCAACGGCGAACTTGCTGCCACAGCAACACATACAGCAGGAGAATGGACAACAGCTGAAGTGGATAATGGTCCGGTAACCATTGGAGGAGAATCGAATGGTTCTTCAGA
>JBIKKU010000007.1:0-28810 GCA_044360245.1 Flavobacteriales bacterium
CACCTGACAATTCAAAATATCCTGTTGAGTCAGTAGTCGTTTTATTCCATTCCTTGCTCTTATTATAAACGACCACACCTTGTAATGGTCTTCCGCTCTCTTTGTCTATGACAGTACCGGAAACTTGCTGATAACAATCGCAAGAAGTTAAATAAGTTAGTATGATGAATATGGTGAATAATCTTTTCATTGTGTCGCTTATTTAAATGCATTTTCAAATGCTTGCATAATGCCGTTCTCTGATGGGCAAGCTTAACGATTAAGAGTTCTGTATGGTCCTAAGGTTGCATTGATGGAATCAACCAATTCTTGCTCATTAATTGCTGATTCAAAAAAACGAACAATTTTCAAGAAGTTTTGGTATGGATAATAGGCCCTTGAATTCATCCAATAAACATTAGTAGTCGTTTTAATTACATAATTCTGTGTGTTTGGCAACAAAACAGGCCCATATAAATTAGGATTGTTCATGATGTCAAAGATTATATCAAGATCGTTCTTGCTTTTGCTGCTGTATGCTCTAATCCAAAACTCTTTGTAGAATTTATGCTTGCAATTTGTTGAGAAAAAATAGTTTTTATATCCTAATCCTTTGAAACAAACAAATGGGTCTAATGAATTTTTGAATTGAACATATTCATCACAAATAACATCATTGGATTTGTCAACAATGCTGCAATAAAATGGTTGATCGATTTGAGCAATTGTCGGTATAAATAAATTGATATTGGAAAGAAATTCGGAAGTATCAAACGATAAGGCTAACGCAGGAACAATCGAATCAACCCTATTATTTACATGAACAATTTCCTCCTTTGCAGCAAATTGATCGCTTTGGCTTTTGTCTGAAACGCAACTGCTCAGAAATGCAATGAACAGTTGCATAAAGATGATCAATCTCATGGTTGCCTTTTAAGTTTTGCGGACTGGCGATGGTGGAAATTTTGATACCAAAGTTGATGCGGCGAACTAATGTTTGATTAACCATAAATGTACTTGCAGAGCACTGAAGCGCTACATTTGCCTAACCCGTGTTAGTGACTGCCGGAATACATCCATTTATTTTACTTTTATCTTTAAGAGTTTATTACCTGCTACAGCATATCCTTCTGTGGTAGAATAAAAACTAGTATGGCTGATTGGCCCAATTTCTTTTAGTTCTGTTTCGGTCCAACTTACTCCGGCATTTGTTGTTTGGATAATTTTTCCGCTCGAAGTCCCGAAACAGTCTCCGGAATATGAACCTGCACCAAAAACTAAACAGCTATTTGTTGTCAATGGATTAAGAACAAAAGAACCATTTTGATGAATCAGAGATTGAGTCCAATGGTCTCCATTGTCGGTAGTTTTGTATACTATTTGATTGTTTGCAATACAGAAGCCATTGTTATTGATGAACTTAATGTCAGTTGCGTAATTTGCCGTGAATGTTGCGTTCAAAGCCCATGTAGCGCCATTATCGTTACTTCGAATTACATTTCCTTGCATACCTGAGCAAAAACCAAAGTTGCCCTCAAAGTATATTCGATTCAAATTAAAATCCAGACTGTCAACTATTGTCCAATTTAACCCTTCGTCAGTGCTTTTATAAATTCTACCTTTTGTTCCATTCGAAATCGCAAACAAATCACCAATGCTGTTTGAAGAAATCGAAACAAATTTCAAAATACTTGGTCCTTGAAGAATACTTGTCCAATTGTTTCCTGCATCAGTTGTTTTTAAAATTATTCCTCCGGGCGGAATGCAACCCGACCCGGTGCAGGAGGTTGAACCACCAACTACATAGCCAACATTTGCATCGGTAAAAAGAATCTGAAAAAGAGGTTGATTCGGAATTGGATTAGAAAATTTCAAGTCCCAAGTAACTCCATTGTTTGAAGTCTTGTAAATTTTTCCATCATAGGTTACTGCTAAGCCGGTTAAAGCATTAAGGAAAAATATGTCTTGAATGCTTGAAGGAAGAGAATTTGAAACAAGTTCAATTTTGATGTTGTCATTTTCAAATGGCAGAGTTGCGCCGGAAGGAATTAAAACGTCCTTTTTGCACCCTGTGGTTAGTAAGAAACCAACTAGTATTATGTAAGTAAAACCTTTCATCGTATTGATTATTTATTATTTGTTCGAAAATAAACCACTTAAAGTTCACAACGCTTCAACGTTTTGCCAATAAGGCATACTTAAACTTGAAAATTCTATCCCTAACACTCCAATTTAAACAAATTACAGCCTCTCCCCAAATAAAGCGCCTAACCAAAAATGGGTAGTGAAAACAAGCATGCAGGCAGAGCATTGAAAAGTTACCCCACAAGCATTGCATCAGATACAAACTTAAATGCTTGGTATAGGAACCAAATGCTGCAAGAAATTTGAAGGACTTCGAACTGAATGCCATATACTATGCGTGCACCGGAGATGTGCCTCTTTTTATTTTTTCAAACCCCGCGAAATAATTTTGGTGGTCAAAATGAACAATCGATTTTCTTGCGTTCTCCGAAAAGCGATTATATTCCTCGTCTGTCATGCTAAAAAATTGACCAATCCTTTCCTTAAAATCGTTTGTTGTATCACAAAAAAACCCATTAATGCCATGCACCACAACACTGTTGTTTTCCGGAAGATTGGTGCTCAATACAGGAACGCCATTGTTCATATATTGTTTTGCCTTAATTCCTGATTTAGATAATTGAATTTCGGAATTGGTAAGTGTGGCAATACCAATATCAAATTGCATTATTCTCTTTTGAATGTCCACTTCGTCATTCCAATCAATTTCTAAAGGTGTTTCAATTTCAATGTTTGTGTTTTCATGGAAATAATGCTTAATGAAATGAATGTCTTCTGGCTTTTGAACTCCGATGAGCATCAATTTCAATGGAAAATTGAGTTGCTTTAACGAGGGAAAAACGAGCTTGATTATACTTTCTTTATGGTCTCCGCCAAACCCGCCTATCCATCCTATGGTGAAAAGTGGGCTTTTATTCGCCTTAACAATGTTTAAGTCAACTATTGGAGATGTGGTATGCGTGATATGAGGATTCAATTGGCTTAAAAACTTTCCTATCTGCTTACTGCCTGCAGAAATTCTCTGGCAATTCTTCACAAAAAAATAAATTGATTTAGGATTCCCCTCCAAATAGTCGGCATCATCTAAATCATAGACAGTGTCTTGTTTCCTGATTTTAATAAGCAATTTCAACAAGGTGGCATAAATAAAATGTGATTGAACCCTTTGAATAACAATCAAGGAATTAGGTTTCCTGAAAAGAAGGGCGGATAAATAGGCTTTAAGGAATAAATAAACGCCTTTGGGTTTGTAACTAGGGACAATAAAATAATTGCCAATATTTTTTTTCTCTTTAAAATAATCTAAAGGATATTTTGCTCTATATCTAACACTGGGAGAATTAAGATTATAATAAGCAAACCAATAAATGAATTCAATTTTATTTTTTTCCAAAATCAAGGATGTGTTTTAAAATAGAACGTCTTTTTTTCGGATTCGGAATTTTGAATGATTAACTGAGCAATAGCTTCTTTCTGCAAAGGACAAATTACTCATTCATAAACAACGGTGAAACAAAACTCCTACTTCAAGCGCTAATTGGCGCATCAATGGTTGATGAGAAATTTTTTGGTCTCCACATTTTTTGAGTCCGAATACCTTAACAGGTAAATGCCATTTGGCAGAGCTTGGGTATCAATAGCCTCGCCGTTAAAATTTGGATTGTCAAGTATAACCTTACCACTGAAATCGATGATTTGAATCGAAGATTTACTTCCGAATTTTAACCTCTGAATGGTTAACTGATCCGACGCAGGATTGGGATGAAGCGCAATTAAGTTATTGCTTTGAAATTCATCTACACCCCAAGCATAATTCTCAAATTCAAGATCATCATACATTAATCCATCTTTACCGGTATGAACGCTATCACTAATGAAAGTAAATCTGTACCAAACGGTATCCGTGTATGTTACACCTAGATTATGGCCTAACCATGCTATATCAACACCGAATATTTGCCAACCACCAGAATTACCGCTAAGTGTTGGCCTATAGGTTCCTTCCCAATACCAATACTCGTTATTTAGGGTATCGATTAGAATAGAGTCAAACAGATTGATCCATGAAGCTCCATTGTCCGGCGAAAATTCGATTTTTCCAAAATCAGATAAAGTATCAGAATCCACAAAATACCTTCCTGATATACCAACATTATAGGGCATATCAAAACCACCACCATTTGCTGTCATCTTAATGATAAAAGCAGATGTGTCGTTGATGGGATAAGGATTCAATAAATCGGTTACGACGGCATTTGGTGTAGAATATGCGCTTGTAAACAGCGTCTTTTGCGGTGCACCAATTTGCCAAAGGTTATTCGGGTCTGATACCGTATCAATTTGGAGGCAGGTGATTTCAAGGGAATTCTCAAAATTAAACGTATAGAACATTTCATCAACACAAACTTGTCCGAATGAACTCATTGCCCCAAACGACAGCATAAAACTGAGTAAAAATTTTTTCATAAGCTTTGTTTCAAATAGAATATATCCGGATTTTCCGAAATAAACCGAAGAAATAGAACAATTTTTTTTTATTCAAAATAAACAAAATGAACCTGTGGCCGCTGCCGATACATAAGTGGCAACTAACGGCTGATAACTTGGTTGTAATAGTATTACAATTAAGGCAAGTGGCTATTTCATCATCTGCTTAGGGTAAATTAATATGAATCTCATATTAGTCAGAGTTGTTTGCATACCGTGAAAATTTGAAAGTGATCAGATCCGATATGATGGAAGTTCTGTCTTGCAAACAAAAGTTTTTTAATTCCATTGGCTTCTGAACTCAGTTCCGATAGGAAGCATTTCCGGTGTAAAATCATGTCTATAAACCATCCCAAAACTACTGTTCTTAAGCACAGAATCGATTTCAATCCTAAACGCTCCATCTTTCGTTTTCATCATCAGCATTTTATAAATTTTATCACTTGCTCCTTTATCTAATTCGATTTGCCAATTGAAATACTCTTTATGGTAGGGGTTAACAATTTTTCTGATGTGTTTCACTCTTGCAATTACAGGCTCCTTAAAAAAATAAGGCTGCCATTTTTCAGGTAATTGCTTTACATCAAATTCCGACCTCATTGAATCATTGAATTTGCGTACTAAATACATCCCATTACTTTTCGGCTCTAAACCTTGATTAAAATAGCCCGCAAATCGAATATAGTCGTTCTCCTCTTCCAACCACCAACCGAAATCAAACTGTTCTGAAAGCAGATACTCATTGTTCTCCCAGTATACGCTTTGAAATTCCGTTTTGATTTTGAACGAGCCTATACCGTATTTCATTTTAGAAGTTATCGGCTCTTTTTCCATATCCTGAGGATATAGAATCAGTTCAACGCTTTCGGGATTCAAGATCAGTTTCAAGCTGTCCTTTTCATGTGCTCCAAATACTTTTAGAACTTTTCCTCCACCAAGGCAGCCGAAAAAATGATATTCGTAAATAAAACATCCATCGCTTAATAAATCGAGTTGCAATCCATCATTGAACCCACGATAGGCATACTTCAGTGTGTCTAAATTTCCGGGAATGATTGATTTGTCATTCGATTTAGTATTTTTTTTCGAACAACTAAAAGTCAAAGCCAATAGGAGAAACAAAAATTCCTTCCTCATTTTTCTCCGGATAGCAACATTATCATAGCACTAAAACGCAAGTTATTCTCAAGTTATTACGAAACTGTTAGGGAAAAATAATCATTCAAAACACTTAACTTATTTTTTCCTCGGACTGTTTTTCAAAAAATTCCGGAAACTTTCAACGAGAGGTTTCGAGATCTCTTGATGAAAAGCAGGATAAAAAATAGCATTCCCACCATGCGGAGAGATCATTTCATGGATGATCGGAAGAAGTTCTTCATGGTGCTCCAATACCAGTGTAAACGTATTTCCATGATGCTTTAGAAATTCAGGATGGTGAATGATGGCATCAATAGCCTTTAATACCGATATCGGAGTATCATCCGAAGCAGTAATGCCGGTAAAACCAAATTTGCTAAACGCATCACAACCCATAAAAACATAGGCAGGACCTTCCCGAGTAGGGACTTTAAATTGAACCAATGCAACATACTCAATGGGACGTGTTGCAACAGGAAAAAAAGAAGTTAGTTTTCCCATAAAAATTTTGAATTTTTTCTAAAAGTCCTCTGAAATAAATATAACCGTCAAACCATTTGATGCAGCCGGAAGGATTTAAGCAATAATAGTAAAATAGATAAACCGTCCAATTGTAAGGTTAAATAAAATAATATTGATTTTAATAAAAGAAACGCAAGATTGACAAGGGATTAGAAAAATGGATTCAAAATTTGTAGTACTGAAATCAAAAAAATAACACTAAAAAACAGGTCAACACTACCCAAAAATGGCGCTTTGTTTTTTTTGCGAAAAAATATTCGATCAGTATTTATGCAGCATGAAACGACAAACCCGATTTGAAAAACCAAAAGGCCTTGCCTTAAAGAAACTCGAACGCAGTGTTGAACAGGCAGAAAAAGAAGCCATTAAAAAAGACATTCAACAACTGAAATCCGGCACCGCTTCGAAAGCCACGCAGCGCAGAATGAAACAGGATTATATCGCTTATGTGATTGGCTTCAGTGGACTCCTGTTGTTGGCAGGGGTTCTCCTGCTTGTTTTTTATTTTACTTATACTCCCGGGAAAACAAATTATGATGCCTTTCGCCAAAAGCGACATTTGATCATGGGTACCGCATTTCTGCTAATCGGAATTGTAAGTTTGGTCACCGCCATTTCGCGCTACCGTAAAAAACAATTCTATAAAGAAGACCCTGAAGAAAAAGAAAAGTCAGCAATTGCATCAGAAATCAAAGACATTCCTGAGGCATCTTTGCAACAATTGGATTTTGATGCATTGCTGGAGCTTTTCAAAAAAGAAAAGGATCAGAAAATAAACCATCAACTCTTCAACAAGTTGTTTGCTTTGGAAGACTGGTATTTCATCCTTCCCAACGTAGAAGACCTTCAAAACGCCAAACCCTCTTTAGCCCAAGTCGGCAATATCTCATGGATCATGGTATTTACAGATTCCTCAAAAGCCCAGCAATTCGGAAAAAGCAAGGAGGGATTTCATGATCAAATTGGAAATGTCTTCTTTTTGAAAATGAAAACATCAGCCGCGTTGGAATATGTTGAGCGCTCCGCAGAAAAAGGCATCTCGGGCATCATGATAAACCCGGGTAAAAAGCATTGGTGCGTGCCTGCAACGGATCTCTCAGCCGCATATCGGGAACTCGGGAAAACAACTGCACACTAATACCTAAGGCCGGGAAAATAAAGAGGCAGAAATAAGGTGAATAGAAAAAAATACTTCTAATAAACTTTCGTCTTTTGGGTCACAAAAGTTTCCATCCACGCTTATCAAAACGTATCGTCATAACTTCCGTTCTTCGGTTGTAAATCTCCGGTAATGATGCGAATCAAATCGATAAGCGTCCAAATACCCAAACCTCCCAAGGTTAGAATTTGCAAAATTCCGATTCCCGGATACCCTAGATAAAAGCGGTGTACGCCAATAAGGCCAAAGAAAAGACAAAGCAACAAGGCCACCACCTGACTCTTGCCTCCAAGTGCCGTAGCTTGATGTCTTTTTTTCTTTTGTTGTTTATGTTTAGAAAGCTCTTGCACAACAAGTGGCTTTACATTTTCCGAAGATGACCCATCAGATTCGGAAACAGCCTCTATTGATGCATGTGCCTTTGAATTTAAATCAAGTGAAACGGATGGTTCTGCTTGAACCCTTGCAACAAATTTTTCCTCCGACTGCAAATTGGAATCATCATCCAAATCCTTGCTTGTTTGTTCCACAGCAGTAGCAGACAATACCACGGAGGCTTGATCATCCAACACCACCTGCTGAGGCGCTCTTTTGAAATGCCATTCCACATGATAACCGGGGCGGTGTAAGCGCTTTTCCATGGTACAGGAAGCAAAAAAAACAAGTGCCATCATGATCGATAACACCAAACGAAAAGAAAATTTCATTCCTAAAAAATTACGTTAAACGACTTTAAACCAATAAAGAACAAGTGATTGGCGAATCTACAAAAATGAAAAATCCATGACCTAAAACCGGCGAACTAATTTTGGTCAAATGCAGGTATTCGTTTGCTCTGCACAAATCCTTTCGCTTCTGCTCTTTACAAATTCAGACGTGTCATACACAAACTAAGTATTGATATACAAGCCAATTTTGCTGTGTTTTGAAAGAAAAACATGAAATCATTCTTTACTCTTTTTGCTTTTCTAATGATGCAAGTGGCATCGAATGCACAATGCTGGAAAGCCATTTCCTGCGGAGAGCAACATTGCGTGGGACTTAAAACGGACGGCACGCTTTACGGATGGGGTGGCAATACCGTGGGAGAATTCGGTTACGGATCTGTTGCCAATATTGATGCACCTGTGCAAATAGGTATCGACAACAATTGGGATACCATCGCTGCGGGCTCTTACCATGCACTAGCGCTCAAAAACGACGGAACACTTTGGGTGAGCGGATACAATTCATACGGACAATTAGGTCTTGGTCATACCGTAAATGCGGATGGGTTTGTTCAGGTTGGTTCTGCAACCGATTGGAGCTTCATTTCGGTTGGCGATTACCATTCATTTGCCATAAAAACAGACGGAAGCCTTTGGGCATCAGGCAGCAACACCAATTTCGAATTGGGAATAGGAAACAACATCGATCAAAATTCATTCATCCGTGTTGGACTCGACAACGATTGGGCTTATGTATGCGGCGGTAACACGCATTCATTAGGGGTAAAAACCAATGGAACTTTGTGGTCGTGGGGATCGAATGCCTGGGGAGAAAACGGAATCCCCTCATCATCCGGAAGCAGTCAGCCCGTGCAGGTAAACGGAGATGTTGACTGGAAAATGGTACAAGCCGGAACTTATTTTTCTTTGGCACTGAAAACAGACGGTCGCTTGTACGGCTGGGGATACAACCAGGACGGCTATGCAGGTTTAGGTGCTGCAACATCCGAAGATCAACCTACACAAATCGGATCTTCAAACGCATGGGTTTCGGTAATTGGAGGATATTCCCATTCACTTGCGCTGCGCAATGACGGCACACTTTGGGGATGGGGAGCCAACAGCTATTCCAGAGTAACAGGAGATAACACCTTCAATAATCAAACTACTCCGATACAAATTGGCACAGCTACCGATTGGGATCTTTACGCTATCGGAATTTACCATAGCATGGGAACCCGCAGCAATGGCGATGTATGGGCCTGGGGTGGAGAATCCAGAGGACAATTGGCAAACGCAACGGCAGGAAATATGGCAACAATGGGTGTAGTACAAACCTGCGCAACTGTAGGTGTTGAAGAGGAGAATCAATTGGTGTGGAAAGTATTTCCAAATCCCGCAACAGATCGCATTGCCTTCGAAGGTTTAGCCAATGAAACCATTAACGTATTCACCATTGACGGAAAACTTGTGTTGTCGTTAATAATTAACGGAAATGAAACGATTGATATTTCAGGACTTGAAAAAGGAATGTACCTGATCCAATCTTCCAAAAGCACAATTCGACTGGTAAAGCACTAAAACTCCAAATCAACCTTAAACAAAATATCCTTTCAACTAAAAACCTAGTTGAAAGGATATTTTTTTTTCTTTTGAAAATCGATTATAGTTTAAAACAACTAAACCCTTAGTTGATCAATTAAACCCAATTGAAATTGTAAGCGCTGCGCCGGATTGCCGAGTTCCCGGAATATCCCGACTATCCTTTCTGCCAAAGTGCAGCGATTTCCATTTGGAAGAAGAAATATCGAGACTTGCAGATCCATGTATTCCTAAGATGAGCCTGCCAAGACGTCGTTTGTAACCCAACATTGCTTTTGGCGCAAATAGTGGATTCCTCAAATCGAAGCCGTCTCCCTTCATGCGCATTCGACCGGTTTCGATGCCAAAATGGAAATTCAAATCCGCTTTGCGGTGATGTGAGAGAACATCGAATCCAAATAACAATAAGTCAATGATATACCCTTGGTATTTTCCTTGGCTGCTATCGGGCAATAGGGCTTTGTCGGGCAAGAGCAGAGAAAATGCACAATATGCTACAGATGGATCATATTGATGCTTGGTGCTTGCAGCAGGAAGAACAAAACCTAAACCAAGAGCATGAAATTGCCCGGGAATTTGCACCGGAGATTGCCATTGTATTGCACCGGTTTGAAACAGCATTTTACGGCTATAGAGAAATTGACTATGAAACAGAGTCTGTCTGGGGTCGTCTGCAAAAACAAGAAAAGACTGTATGAACAGCATGCAAAAAAGCAAGCTGTGCCTTAAAATGCTTATGGAGATTAATTTTGACATTAACGGTTGTTTCGCTTTGCCTTGCTATCACGTACTTTTTGTATGTAAATATCGTTGGGAGGAAGCTCCAGTTTTTTGGCAGTTGAGTACAGAAAATCGCGTGCTTCCGTGTAATCGGTAAAACTGTTTAATTCAAAAAGCACACCGGTATCATCTACAATTTTGATATCAAAAAACGGAATGTGACCTAGACTTACGTTTCTTCTCAAGGTAAACAAAGGCCTTTGTTCTGTTTCTGTTTGCAACAATAAACGAAGTTCACAAACATCCGGATTTATTTTCACTACCTCATTCACGGCATAACCAAAAAGGATGTGGTAAAACCCAATGCGATGATTTACTTTATCATAAATCAGTCGAACCGGACGAACCAACAACAAAAGCAAAAGTACCAATGGCAGAAAAAAAAGCGGATGTATGAACGCTGTCATCAAAAGTCCGAAAACCAAAACAATCACGCTCAAAATGGGGAGAATGGGAAAGGCAGTTACCCGTAAAACAATTTTAGAATGCGACACAACACTATTTTTTTGCAATATCGAACAAAGCATGATTTCAAGGTAAAACCGGAACAACTATTTTTGGCGCATCGTTCCGCTTAACAATGCAGCATTGCATGTAACCTTTTGGAACAATTTTCGATATAGCTTTTACATGCGACTACCTCTACTGATTTTTGTCTTAAGCTGGATGTCACTTTCAGGACGCACACAAAACCTCGTTCCCTGCAACTCCTTCGAATCACCGACGCATTGTCCGCCGATGAATTCGCTCTTCAACAACATCAAACCTTGGTACACCCCAACATTATCCACTACCGATTGGTTCTGCAATTGCCGCAGCACCGTAAATGCCGATGTATGGATTCCCATCAATTTTGGCGGATACCAACAAGCCGCGGATGGCAATTGTTATGCAGGTATATTCGGGTATTCCGAGGCACAACCCAATTATGGCGAATACATGGAAGTGCAACTCATGGCGCCTCTCGAAAAAGGCAAAACCTATACCGTAGCTTTTTATTACAACCTGGCCAACTATTCCGATTACGCACTCGAAAAAATTGGCGTGTGGCTCATGCGCAAAGAATACAACAACCAGCACATGATTAGTCGACCACCTTTTACACCTACGCTCACCAATAAAGAACCCTTGCAAAACGATACCGTTTCATGGCATTTGTTTCGTGAAACATATACAGCCATGGGCGGAGAAAAATTTCTGATGATTGGATTTCCTCCAAAGGTAGACACGGTGCAGGTGTACGGGAAAAATTTTCCGGTACGCAGACAAGAAGACCGCTACGAATTGATGCCTGCAAAATCGGCCTATTATTACATCGACAAAATATACGTTGGAGAGCAAGATCCTGAGTGGCCTGAAGAAATTGCACCATCAGCAAAACAAAAAGAAATCGTAAAAAATCCGGATCCGGTTATCACGCCCAAACAAGAATTTAAAATCAACGAAGTGGTGACATTTAAAGAACTCAACTTCGAAAAAAACTCGTACAAAATCATGAGTTCATCTTACCGCGAACTCGATCGTTTGGTAGAATACCTCAAAAAAAATCCGGCGTACTCCATCGAAATCAGAGGTCACACCGACAGCGACGGCGACGATGCTTCGAACATGGAACTCTCGCAACAACGAGCAAAAGCAGTGGCTTTATACCTGGAATCCAACGGCATCTCGCCCGACAGAATCAAATACAAAGGTTATGGCGAAACCATGCCCATTGTTCCTAATACATCCAAAGAAAATATGCTGCGCAACCGCAGGGTAGAAATTGTGTTGCGAACGAAACAGTGAGGATTAAGCTTTGCTGCGTTGCTCGTGCGATTTACGGATTTCGGCAAAAATCTCGTTGGCATCAATAAACAAAGGAAACCATTTGGAATGTCCGCTCTGAAACTGAGCCATGTTCTCAATACCACAATGCACGCCGTTTCTGGTGAGTAAATAAAAACGAACTGTTTGCGGATCGGGCAAAGGAAACTCACCCACTTTAGTACAATTCATCAAAGCGTGTTGAGCACCTGCAATGTATTTACGTGTAAGATCACGCACTTTGGAATCGCCAAATCCGGGAGTCATGACAACACCTCCGCTGAAATAAATGGATGCGTCGCCATTTTCCAAACATGCCAAAGTAGCAACACCGTTCCCCACGTACCAATCCATTACCACACCATACACCTGATCGGGCGCACCGGTGGGCTGACCTAATCCGCTATCGGGTTTAAAATTCAGCACTTCATTGCGCAAACGTTCAAATTGATTGCCTTGAGGTTCTTCGGATTTTTTACCGTTCTCTTGCTTTTTTCCTCCGGAACCAAGCATTACAACACCAATTCCGATGAGCGCAATAATCAAGATGATCAGACCAATTTCCATAATAGCACGGGGTTTTCAAGAACACGAATATACCAAAAGAAACAAGCATCAAACAGGGCTTGTTTATAAGGAATGTGTGACGCAAGGAAAAGTAACAAGGCAAATTGTATTTTTCGGAATGCAAAAAACAGTTTTAGCCCTCTTCCTTCTCATCCTTGCTGCCTGTGGCGGAGGAAGCTCCAACAACCCGGATGCAGCAAGCAAAGAAAACGTAAGCCATAGGTATTGGGCAGGAGAAATCGACACGTCCATGCACATCATGATGCACCTGCAACAGGAAGAAGGAAAAACAAGTGTAAACGGGACATATTATTATTGCTCAATACGCAAAGAAATTCAGCTATCGGGAAACATGGACCAAAAAACCATGCAGCTCGATGAAAGCAACAATGGAAAAATCACAGGAACATTTCTTGGTGAAATCAACAAAGATTCCATAATCGGAAACTGGGAAAGTCCCGACGGGAAAAGCTTCCCATTGCGTTTGGGGAAATCATCTGAAGAAGAATACCAATCCTTCAAAACCCAAAAAACTCTTGCCGATGTCAAAGACAAAAAACTGAACAAGTTTTTAAAACAATTCGCTACCAAAGAAAGCAAATACACGCTCGACAATTACAATGAGGAAACCGCTGCACTGCTTGATACCAATGACGTGAAGCAATACCTGCAATGGAATTACGATGAAGAAGGATGGATGAAAAGCGCATTTCATCCTATTGCAGCCATGTATTACGACCGCTTCATTTTACTTGTCGTCATCAGAGAATGGACCCCCGGAGCCTTCGGTATCTTCAACAACTTTATCGAAGGTTATACCATCGACTACACCGGCAAAAAAATCTCCTCTGCAGCCATCGGTTGTTATTGCAACGATTCCGACATGGGCATCAACGAATTTCACCACTCGGAAGACATCATTCATTTTTCTTTCGGAAAAATTACCGCCAACCATCACTACTATCACGAAACACTCTTCGAAGAAGAACTCGAGGAAGGACAAGAAGCGTGGTCTATTCATGAAGAAAACACGACCTTTTTTCAAATTGACCTCAACGGTGGAATTTTCTTCTCCCGACCGTAACCCTAAACCGACCTGAACCGTTACAGTTTATTAACAAATGTTTAAAACAGCTACAGACCATTAATTTCTAGCAAACAAACTTGTTAGTGTGGTTAAAGTTTTTATATTTGTTAACAATGGATTCCCAAAACCGGGCTCTTTTGTTGCGGGATAGAAATAAAGGGGAAGTTGAAGCATCAAAAAACCAAAGGCTTGGAATCCTGTAAAAACAGGGTTTATGCAGTCACCTTTTGTCTTCGGGCGTATTGCCGAGGGGTCATCCTTCGCCAACCGCAAAAATGAACTTCAGCGCATCTCTTCCAACATGCGCAACAAAATCAACACCATCATTCTTGGTCCGCGCCGGGTAGGGAAAACCTCTCTGGTCCGAAAAGTCACTGCAGAGTACTCGGGCTTATCCTACTACCGTTTTTGTTTTATTGATGCTTTCCGCGTGCAAGATGAGGAAGGTTTTTACAAGTACTTTGCTTCAGAGGTAATAAAAGCTTGTGCCAACAACATGGAGGAAGCCGTGGATTATTCCCGCCAGTATTTATCGCGCTCAACGGGAAGACTCGCGGTCTCACTCACACAGGCAAAAGATTACAACCTGTCGGTAATGACCGAAGAAGACATCTCCGAAGATGCATTAAACCTCGGAAATGAGATTGCGCGCAAAAAGAATTTCATTCTAATTGTGTGCATCGATAATTTTCAAAACATCGAGCGCTTCGAAAACAACCTCAGCTTTCAGAAGATTTTCAAAACCTATATCGAGAACCACGATAAAACCGTGTATTGCATTTCCGGAACGCGTACCAATTTTATCAATGAAGCCTTCACCAATCCCGAAATGCCATTGTATCAGTTTGGCGATATGATCATGCTGGAGCGCATCAGTAAAGGAGAATTGGCCCCTTTCATCATGAACCGTTTTGCTGAATCGGGAAAAACCTGCGCCTTGCAATTCGCCGAAAAAATGTGTGATTTGATGCAATGTCATCCTTACTACACACAACAATTGGCACATATTGCCTGGTTGAATTCCAGCGGAAAAATAGACGATGAAATGGTGAATAAAGCACTTGACGAACTCATCGAACGCAACCTCATTCCTTACCAACGCGAGTATGAAAACCTAAGCGTGCTGCAGACGAATTTTCTCCGTTTGTTGCTCGATGGCGTAAACGATGGCTTCACCACGCGACCTGTCATCGATAAATACCGATTAAGCTCAAGCGCAGCCGTAATAAGGGTTATAGACTCGCTGATCAAAAAAGAAATCGTTGAAAAAAAGGACGGAAAATTCCATTTTGTAGATCCCGCCTTTTACCTCTGGCTGCAACGCTTTACGCAAGCATAATGCTATTGCACTACCAATCGTCGGGTAGATTTTCCTTTTGAATCAACCACGTGTACCAGGTAAATTCCACCATGCAATGGAAGCGCCATCGATGTATTGTTCCAGGTAAATGAATACACCAACCTTCCGCTCAAATCCGTAACCTGTATGAGGCTTCCGGGTGAAACGCCCGACAATTGGACGGCTCCATCTGAAGTTGGGTTTGGAAAAACATTCCATCTAGCATCCGAAGAAAAATCAAGGCCAATTGGGCCGTAAGTTGTTGCTTCACCATTTCGGTCAACTTGCACCAAACGATAATAATTCAATCCCGGTGAAGGTGAAAAATCTTTGGATGCATACGCTTGCTGTACTGAGGAATTACCAACCGCAATAACCGAATCAACTAGGCGATATTCTACCCCATCAGTAGAAACCTCAACAAGAAAATGCGAAGCGTTTTGCTCTGAGGCGGTTGACCACGAAAGGCATACCTCCTTTTCACAAACAATAGCATCGAAAGCAAGCAATTCCACAGGCAATGGATTGAGCGTGTTTACCGAAGCAAGTGTGAACGGACTAAAAGAAGTTACAGCAGCAGAACTCACAACAGTTCCCGAAGCGCCTGCAACTGTGGTTCCTCCGTTTCCATGATCGCGCCACACGCTTCCATCCCAACGCGCAACACGCAAATCATTCACGGAGTTGACTCCACAACTGCGTGTATCCCAACTCAAGGTAACCGTTACATTGCTTGTGCCTGAACGATCGAGAATCCAATATTCACATTGCGAAAGATGATCTAGTGTGGCTTCCTTTGAAGTGGTTGTAAAACCGGGACTATCAGGGTCAATACCAAAATACTGTGCTGTAAAATGGTGCGTAGAATTTCCTGGAGCAGAGATGGAAATAGGGGCGTAAAAACCGGCATCACCAACAGGAAAAGTAAATGCTTGATTTCCGATTTTTCTGAATTGTCCATCAACGTACGAAGCATTGGATGCACCGACGGAAGTGGCATTATTGTTCAACACAATACGATTGCCGGCACATTCAATGATTCCATCAATAAAATTTATCTCTCTTTCTGCAATAATTCCAACGCCCAAAAGCGCACCGGATGAATTGTCTATCTCGATAATCCCAAACGTAGGCTCTAGACCTGCTGTACCTGAAATCACTTGTTGTGAAGTGCCATCCAACAAAACTTCTCCACCTGTTGCGTCCGAAAATTCAACAATCCCGGACCCTTGCAAAGTAATGTTGCCCGCGAAGGTCGATGGAAAAAGGTTGGCAGGAAGTAGTCTGCCGGTGTTGTTGCGTTCGAAAATCACATGCGCATTAAAATCATCGCCTGCACTTGCACCTTGCGACCATGTGGTCGTTCCATTGTGAATGAAACTAACATCACCATTGAAGGTATTGCCTCCAAAAGTGGTGTTGGAAATGCTACCGTATTGGGTAAAATCAGCTGTATTGTTGAACGTGCTATTCCGAATGGAAACCCTATCGGCGGTAAAAGTAACCGGTCCATTAAACACACAACCATCACCAGAAGTCAATGTTCCCGCTGTAATCAGACAAATTCCGCTGGCAGAAATTTCTTGCGGCAAAGTTCCGTTTTGGGTGAGTCGAAGTAATGTAACTGTTGTTGCGCCCAAAATGGTTCCCGGAACAAATGCAGCGGTATTGCTTAAGGTTGTTGACCCGAAACCTGTACTGCCAAACCTGATATCACCTGTAGAACTGGCAGAAGAATTCAACTGAATGGTTGATTCAAAAACAACATCATTGCTGATGGTGGAATTGCTTTCTGCAAAATTCACATTCCCGGAAAGGGTAACATTGATGATAACCGGACCATGAAAAACAGCGCCGCCATTGGCAAGTGTGTTGTTGCGTCCAACAAAAAAACCTCCCGAAGTGGAAGAATTTATAGTTGTTGTGCCGAAAAACTCATTGCCTAAAGTTTGCCTTGCTAAAATAAAATTGCTGTTGCCATCATGATTAAAAGTGGCATTGTAAAATACATCAGGATTCAAATTAGCCATTCTCCAGCGCTCACCGCCAACCACGGTGTTGAACGTAACCGGACCGGTAAACAAACATCCGCCATCAGTATCGTTGTTGGCCAAGCCAATTTTTGTGAAGGTGGCTGGACCATAAAAATCTGACCCATCAAAATAAATATTCGCAGCAATCACCGAGAAATTCAAGTTGACGCTTGCATCACCAAAATTGGTTCCATCGTATTGAATGGATTTGCTTGTATCCGCATCGGTAACGACAATGTCAGTTCCTGCCAGCGAAGAAAAAACAGAACCCGAAGTATAGGTGTCCGTTGTTGTTCCTGAGGAGCCATTGGAAGTTAAATCATTCCCTTGTAAATCCATGTTACCCGCAGTAAACGTAATGAATCGATTCACCACCAAATCACAACCAACTTGTACGCCTGTGGAAAGCCCTGAAGTATTGTTAACCACAAAGGCAGATAAATTTAATGATCCTGAATTACAGTCGACCAATTGTAGACCTGTTCCATTTAAAGTAATCGAACCGGAATTTTCTAAAAAAGGATCGGCTGCAGTGCTATTGAAAAGCAGATTTCCACCAACACTAAGCGTAAAGTTTGAGGCCGTTGCATCCAAAACAGCTGTTCCGCTGCTGCTTAAGTGACGCGTAACGGTAGTATTTACAGCCATGGTTTTATTTCCTGACCCGGAAAGTGTTAAAGAACCGTAGGAAGCGATAGAACTGTGCAAGGTTTGGGCAGCGCCTGAATAATGCACCGTTCCTGAACCGATGGAAATAGTACCTCCACCTGTAAACGTACCGCTCACATTGATTGCGCCTGTACCGCTAATCGAAAGACTGTTTCGAAGCGTATTGGCTCCAAGTGTAATATTGCCATTAACGGTTATGGAACCATTGCCAATGCTGATGATGCAGTCGCGAAGGTTGTTTCCTGAATTGGAAGAATTCAATGCGTTGCATACAAGTGCGCCATCGCCAACATTGAGGGTGTTGTTGTTGGTTCCTGCATTTGGCGGAACAATCGTAACGGCATTAGCTACCGTTAAAGTAAATCCGCTGTTGATGAGTAAAGTATTGGAGGTGTTGGCTGCTGTACCAATGTTGATCGAATTGCAACTGTAATTTCCGTCCACGGTTAGCGTAAACCCGGAAGCAACCACAACATCATCCCCTGCTGCGGGCAATACACCGCCGGGCCAAGGAGCGTTGGGTGTTGTGGAACTCCAATTGCCGCTGCCTGTTATGGTAATCGTGGCAGAATGTGCATTCCGGAAAAAGAAAAATCCGAGTAAAACGAGTAGATATCGAGAAACCATAATAGGCACTATTCACTAAGCAATATTACGAGTATAAATATAGATGAATTGGAGCATACAAGTCAATTGCATTTTCCCACTTCCAAGGCTTTTCGCTATTTTTGCGCCTTATTTTTAGATTATGTCAGCCTCTTACCGCGAATACAAATCGCTCGATTTGCCCAATGTGGCCAAAGAAGTCCTCGAAAAATGGGAACAAACCAAGGTTTTCGAGCGCTCGGTGAGCACACGCGAAGGAAATACGCCCTATGTGTTTTACGAAGGACCACCATCGGCAAACGGAATGCCGGGGATTCACCACGTAATGGCGCGTACCATCAAAGACATTTTCTGTCGCTACCAAACCCTTAAAGGATTTCAGGTAAAACGTAAAGCCGGTTGGGATACTCACGGACTGCCTATTGAGCTTGGGGTTGAAAAAGAATTGGGCATCACCAAAGAAGACATCGGCAAAAAAATTACCATTGAAGAATACAATCAGGCTTGCCGTAAAGCAGTGATGAAATACACCCATGTTTGGAACGACCTCACCAAAAAAATGGGCTATTGGGTGGATATGGAAAATCCATACGTCACTTACGAAAACACTTACATCGAATCGGTTTGGTGGTTGTTGCGCAATTTGTACGACAAAGGATTATTGTACAAAGGCTACACCATTCAGCCTTATTCACCTGCAGCAGGAACAGGCTTGTCTTCGCATGAACTCAATCAGCCGGGATGCTACCGCAACGTGAAAGACAGCACAGCAGTGGCGATGTTTGAGGTGAAGGAAGGTGATTCTACTTTTACAGCTTTGCTCGAAAAATTTGAAATTACAAGGAGCCAAATTGAGGTTCCTAAAATTCACCTACTTGCTTGGACCACCACACCGTGGACTCTATCATCGAATACTGCTCTAGCTGTAGGACCAAATATTCTATACAACCTTGTATTAACTTCAAATATTTATTCGGGTGAAACAACTGTTGTTTTGCTTGCAAAAGATTTATTACAAAGTCATTTTGAGGTAGGAAGAGTTGCTCTTGAAGGAGTACTTAGTGAAACTGAAATTTCATTTTTAGAATCAGAAAAAAACCACTTCACTAAATTAAATTTCTTAAAAGAAAAAGGGGTATTGCCCAAAAAAGGAAAACCCTATGGAATCGTTCTCGGCCAATGCAAAGGCTCCGACTTGGTTGGCATTCGTTACCACCAACTTCTTCCCTATGCGCTGCCTTGTGAAAATCCGGAAGAAGCATTTCGTGTAATACCCGGCGATTTTGTAACCACTTCGGATGGAACGGGAATTGTGCACATTGCCCCAACCTTTGGTGCCGACGACATGCGGGTTGCGCGTGAAGCGGGAGTACCACCGATGTTGGTATTGAACGAACAAGGCAAAGCAGTTCCACTTGTCGACTTGCGCGGAAAATTCAGACCGGAAATGCAGGATCCGCAATTTGGATTGGGTGGTGAATTCGTAAAAGAAGATTACCTCAGCGAAAGCGAAAAAGCAGAAGAACTCGCCAAACAAAAAGAATTGCTCAAAGGCATCATTGCCGATACTTCCAAACTCAATTACTTGAGCGTAGACGAGCGTATCATTCTGAAGCTGCAAAACGAAGGCAAGCTTTTCAAAAAAGAAAAATACGAGCACAACTATCCGCATTGCTGGAGAACCGATAAGCCCGTGTTGTATTATCCGCTCGATTCATGGTTTGTAAAAGCCACTGCGGTAAAAGAACGCATGATTGCCCTCAACAAAACCATCAACTGGAAACCCGAGCACACCGGAACCGGAAGATTTGGCGAATGGCTCAACAACCTCAACGACTGGAACCTCTCTCGTTCGCGTTATTGGGGTGTTCCGCTGCCTATCTGGAGAAGCGAAGACGGAGAAGAAAAATGCATCGGCTCCATGGAAGAATTGCAAAAAGCATGCGATGAAGCCGTAAAAGCCGGCGTGATGAAAAGCAATCCACTGGCGGATTTCAAAGCAGGAGATTTTTCCAAAGCCAATTACGATGTATTCGATTTACATCGCCCCTATGTAGATGATGTGGTGTTGGTTTCTTCCAAAGGAAATCCGATGAAACGCGAGGCCGACCTTATCGACGTTTGGTTCGATTCGGGAGCGATGCCTTATGCCCAGCTGCATTATCCTTTCGAGAACAAAGAACTTATCGATAACAGATCTTACTACCCTGCCGATTTCATTGCTGAGGGAGTCGACCAAACACGCGGATGGTTTTATACCCTACATGCCATTTCCACATTGGTATTCGATTCGGTGGCTTATAAGAATGTTGTTTCGAATGGACTCGTGCTCGATAAAAACGGACAAAAAATGTCCAAGCGATTGGGCAATGCAGTTGATCCTTTTGATACCCTCGAGAAATTTGGTCCTGATGCCACACGCTGGTACATGATTACCAATGCTGCACCGTGGGAAAACCTCAAATTCGATCTTGAAGGGATTACCGAAACGCAACGTAAATTCTTCCGTGCACTGCACAATACCTATGCGTTTTTCTCACTTTACGCCAAAGTGGACAATTTCAGCTATACTGAAAAAGAAGTTCCTTTGGAAAACCGTCCGGAGATCGACCGTTGGATCCTATCGCGTTTGAACTCTCTGATTAAATCTGTCGACCAGGCTTACCAAGAATACGAACCAACGCGGGCAGGACGTGAAATCGAGGAATTTGTACTCGATCATTTGTCCAACTGGTATGTGCGTTTGTGCCGTCGTCGTTTCTGGAAAGGCGAATACAGTGAAGATAAAATTGCCGCTTACCAAACCCTCTATACGTGTTTGGAAACTGTTGCGCTGTTGTCTTCACCCATTGCTCCCTTTTATGCCGACCAATTGTTCAACGATTTGAACAGTGTTACCAAACGTCACGCTACCGATAGTGTACACCTTGCCAACTTCCCTGTTGCCATTGAAAATCATATCGACACTTATCTGGAAGAAAAAATGGAATTGGCACAGAAGGTCTCCTCTATGGTTTTGGCCTTGCGCAAGAAACAGGATATTAAAGTCCGCCAACCCCTCCAAAAAATCATGTTGCCGGTGCTCGATCCAAAGTTCAAGGAACAAGTGGATGCTGTTTCGGAACTGATTTTATCGGAAGTCAATGTGAAACAACTGGAATACCTCCCCGAGGATTCGGATATTTTGGTGAAAAGCATCAAGCCAAATTTCAAAACCCTAGGAAAAAAATACGGCAAGCACATGAAAGCCATCAGTGCCCTGGTGTCGACCTTTGGACAAAAAGAAATTGCCGGAATTGAACGCTCCGGTAGTTATACTTTTGAGAATGAGGGTGAAACCATCACGATGGATCGGGAAGATTTCGAAATTTCCTCGAAAGACATTCCGGGATGGCTGGTTGCCTCCGAGGGAAGAATTACGGTGGCCCTGGACATCACCATTACCGATGAGCTTCGTCAGGAAGGCCTTGCACGTGAGGTAGTTAACCGAATTCAGACCCTGCGCAAAGAGCGTGGTTTAGAGCTCACCGACAAAATTTCGATAGAAATTCAGCGTCATGACTCCCTCAATCATGCTATCGAAAATAATTTCAGTTATATTTGTTCGGAAACATTGGCCATCAATCTCGAACTCGTTGATTCGGTGAATGGTAACGGGGTAGAGGTGGAGGTCGATGACTCTATAACAACCAGAATATCAATAGAAAAGAATTAATCTGAAATAGTTCTATGGCCGCTAAATCCAAACCAAGTAAAGCTGTAAAGAAACCGGCTAAACCGGCTAAAAAAGCAGCTCCGGCTAAAAAAGCAGCACCTGCCAAGAAAGCGGCGCCTGCGAAAAAGGCAGCTCCTGTTAAGAAGGCGGCTCCAGCAAAAAAAGCAGCTCCTGCGAAAAAGGCAGCTCCTGCAAAGAAAGCGGCTCCCGCTAAAAAAGCAGCTCCTGCGAAAAAAGCGGCTCCCGTTAAGAAGGCGGCTCCGGTAAAAAAAGCAGCTCCCGCTAAAAAAGCTCCGGCTAAACCCGCAGCCAAAGCCCCTGCAAAACCGGCACCTAAAGCTCCGGCTAAACCAGCAGCCAAACCTGCGGCTAAAGCTCCGGCTAAACCTGTAGCTAAACCTGCAGCTAAAGCTCCTGCTAAACCGGAAACTAAATCTCCGGCTAAACCGGTAAGCAAGGCACCGGAAAAACCAGTTGCCAAAACGCCGGAAAAACCTGCAGCAAAACCTGCAGCAAAACCTGCAGAAAAGCCCGCTCCTAAAGCAGAGGTTAAAGAAACCAAGGCACCTGTGGCAAAAGCAGAAGTGAAGCCCATTGCCAAGCCGGTTGCCAAGCCTAAGGAAAAAACCGAAAGAACCATTCAATATACTCCAACAGGGGAAGCTACTGTTTCCATCGGGAAGAACATCAGCATTCCTGTATACAGTAAACCAAAACAAGAAGTAGTTGTGCAAAAGCCGAAAAAACCAGCAGAGGTGGACACGAGAACGAGATATTCGGATGCGGAGCTCCAGGAATTCAGAGAAATCATCAACAAAAAACTCGAAGAAGCTCGTCGCGATTTGGAATTGCTGCGCGGTTCATTGAGTCATAACGACGACCACGGTACCGACGATACCTCTCCTACCTTCAAAATGATGGAAGATGGTTCCGAAACCCTTTCCCGTGAAGAAACTGCGCAATTGGCGGGACGTCAGGAAAAATTCATTTCTGCCCTCGAAAGCGCATTGGTACGTATTGAGAACAAAACCTATGGTGTATGCCGTGTTACCGGTAAGCTGATCAACAAAGATCGTTTGCGTCTGGTTCCACATACCACCCTCAGTATCGAAGCCAAGAACCTTCAGAACTAATCTGCCTTGCTGAAAAACAGGCTGACACTCCTTGCGGTACTTACCATACTGATAACCCTTTTCCTGGATCAGTGGTTGAAGCTTTGGGTGAAAACCCACATGACCCTCGATCAGAGTTTTCCCGTTACGGACTACTTTGAAATCTATTTCACCGAAAATGCAGGGATGGCTTTTGGCTGGACCTGGGGTGGAAAAATCGGAAAACTGGCCTTGTCCCTTTTTCGCATCATTGCATGCGTGGTCATCACCATTTACCTGCGTCGCCTCATCCTGCGCAAAGAAAAGCCCTTGCTTATTTTTACCATTGCCATGATACTTTCAGGGGCAGCAGGTAACATTATTGATTCCATGTTTTACGGATTGCTCTTTAATGAAAGCATACACGAAGTAGCGCAATTCATGCCCGAAGGCGGAGGATACGAAGGCTTTTTGTTTGGACATGTGGTAGACATGCTACACTTCCCTTTGTTTAAAGGACATTATCCGGATTGGTTTCCGTTTTGGGGTGGACAAGAATTCGAATTTTTCCGTCCCATTTTTAACCTTGCCGATGCATGGATCTCGATTGGTGTCATCTTATTGTTGCTCTTCCATCGCCGATTGTTTACGGAACATCCGCTGGAACCACGCAAGCCAAAAGAAGGGGAAATGCAAAATCCGGGCGAGGACAACGCTTCAGATCACGTTCCTTTCGGCAATCAGTGATACCGGGAATCCGCGCGTTTCTCCAAGTTTTACCAGGTATTCATGAAAGGAAGTTAATTCTTCCGCATTCACTAAATCCACCGGAATACTTTTCACCTCAGATGCCGAATACACAAAAAGCAATTCATCGTATTTGCGTTCAATGGCACCAATTCCGGATAAAGACAACACTTTAAAATCGCCATTGTGAATCACCAACATTTGTGAAGTAATTCCAACACAATACGCTTTTTGCCAAGAGGAAAACAGCAGGTAAATCAATTTTTCGAAAGCAGAAAAGAGCAACAAGAGACCTGTAGGCACTGAATACGGAGTGGCCATTAAAAAAAACAATCCGAATCCAAGAGCAAACGGAATGCTAATGCCAAAAGTAATCGCGCGCCATACCATAGCCGTTTGACCCAAGCGGGCAACAAAAACATAATCCGATTTTTTCTTACCCAAAAACATCAGTAAACCCGAATACCGGGCAACCACATTCATAACATAAGCCCCGAGAAGAATGAAAAAGGAAATCAGAAAAAACCGGGGAGTAAAGAACCAATCCTCCCCCGAAAAATAAGTGTAAAAGCTATGAATGATAACCGGCGCAAGGACCAGGTAAAAAATCACATTGGAAAGGCGTTTCATGCAGCAAAAGTACCAATAATGCCAATGCGCACGCAACTTGTTTTGTTTCGAAATCGTGTCTAAATTGGTTCCATGTTGAGATTTGTATTTGGACTGTGTTTCATGCTCATTAACCTGGATGGGGTATTGGCTCAAAACGGACAAACCGTCCGCGGAAAAATCAGCGATGCCGAAACACGATCTCCACTCCCGGGAGCCACAGTTCTATTGCTTTCGGATACAACGGGAAAATTTGGAACCACCAGTGATGACCAAGGAATGTTCATGCTGGAAAATGTTCCGTTGGGAAAACAAAGCCTTCGTTTCACTTTTGTGGGATACGAAGATAAAGTCATCGACATCACGGTGAATTCAGCGAAAGAAAACGTGCTCGACATCACCATGGAAGAATCATCCATCATGATGCAAGCCGTTGAAATTTTGGGCACAGAGCGAGGACAACTCAACAACGACATGGCCTTGGTGAGCAGTAAGTCTTTTGATGTAGCCGAAACAGAAAGGTACGCAGGCAGCAGAGGCGACCCGGCACGAATGGCCTCGAATTATGCAGGCGTGCAAGGCGCTGATGACTCACGTAATGATATTGTGGTGCGTGGAAACTCGCCTTTGGGGGTTTTATACAAAATGGAAGGATTCGATTTACCCAATCCCAATCACTTTGCCATTGCAGGATCGGCGGGCGGTCCGGTGAGCATCCTCAACAACAAGGTATTGGCCAATTCCGATTTTTTCACCTCTGCATTTCCTGCGGAATACGGCAATTCAAGCTCGGCGGTTTTTGATTTGAAAATGCGTCCGGGGAACAACAGTCAACACGAATTTACCGGTCAGTTCGGATTCCTCGGAACCGAAATTGCAGCGGAAGGTCCACTCAACAAAAGCAAGGGCTCCTCGTACCTTTTGGCCTATCGGTATTCCACACTCACCCTAATGAAATTCATGGGCATTTCACTTGGTACGGATGCCGTTCCAAAATACCAGGATTTATCCTTTAAGTTCAACTTTCCCTTAAAATCGGGAGGCGTCATTTCATGCTTCGGCATTGGAGGAAACTCCAACATCGACATTATGATTTCGGAACAAAAAGAACCCAAAGCCGATTTGTATGCCGAAGACGACCGTGATCAGCATTTTGGAACACGCATGGGCACAACAGGAATTACCTTTACCAAAACCCTGCGTGAAAAAACATTCCTGCGCACCGGAATTGCTTTAGCACACGAACAATCCTGGGCCAAACACGATTTCATTATCAGACACATCGACAGCCTGGCTAACGAATATGTACTGGACTCCATGTACACACTCATGCAATACACCTTCAACACCAACCGTGTGATGTACATGATCAGTTTCAACACCAAACTCAACAAAAAACATGTATTAAAATACGGAGCCAACCTCAATGGTTTGTTCTTCAACCTGAAAGATTCTGCCCTCAATTACGCGCACAACGATTGGCTGAACCGCTGGAATTACGAAGGAAGCGGAATGTTAGCGCAAGCCTATGTGCAATGGAAATGGAAAGCCAATGAAAAATGGCAAATGACTGCAGGCTTATTTGCACAATACTTTTCGGTGAGTAAAAGTCTTTCTCCTGCCGAACCACGATTGGGTATCAAATACAACATCAGTGAAAAACAATCGCTGCATTTCGGTAGCGGACTGCACTCACAAACGCAGCCGTATTACACGTATTTCTACGCCTTCGACAATGCCGACAAAGGCGTCGCTCCGCACAACCGCAGCATTGATTTAACGAAAAGTCTGCACAATGTTTTAGGTTACGAAGCTTCCCTTTCTCCCACTTTAAAATTCAAGGCAGAAGTGTATTACCAATACCTCTACAACATTCCCGTAGAAAAAAATCCTTCTTCCTTTTCACTCACCAATATGGGCTCAGGCTTTGTGCGCTTCTTCCCTGATACCCTCGAAAACACAGGAACAGGAAGAAACATGGGATTGGAAATCACGCTCGAAAAATACTTCAACAAAACATTTTATTTTCTCTTTTCGGCTTCGGTATTTGATGCAAAATACCGCGGCAGCGACGACACTTTACGCAACACCGATTACAACGGAAAATATGCCGCCAACTTTTTACTCGGAAAAGAATTCAAAGCCGGAGAAAAAGGCACGCTCGGATTCGGAACCAAAATCACCACCGCCGGAGGAAGATGGTATGGCGATATCGATTCGGCAACCTCAGCCTACCGCAGAGAACTCGTGTTTTACAGCAACAATTACAACAGCCATCAGTTCCGACCATATTTCCGACTCGATTTAAAAATCAGTTACAAACTCAATGCGAAAAAAGTAACGCACGAATTTGCATTGGATCTGGTCAATGTATTGGGAACAAAAAACATTTTGAATCTCACCTTCAACGCCAACAACAACGGAAATGACCCGGATGGCGCGCCGCGTTATTCGAATTACAATTACCAATTGGGATTCCTGCCCCTCTTCTACTACCGCATCGATTTTTAGTACACCGACAAAAACAAAAAATTCACCGCAAAGCCATTGGAAACGCCAATAAATGAGGTGAAATTGGACAGGTGAAAACTACGCTGCTCAAAAACATCCTACTCTTTAGTTTGGGATCACTGGGATTCTTGATGATTCCCTCCTTCTTCGGACCCGGATTGGAAAACGGTGTGTTCCGCTTTGAACACCCTATGTTCAGGCACGAGTTTTTCTCACAAATATTGCTGCTACTTTTCTTCTACAGTAACTACTTCATTTTATTACCGCGTCTGTTTGGTAAAGGAAAAAAAAGCAGCTACTGGATTTCAACGCTCGGTTGTTTGCTGTTGATCATCAGTCTTGTTCACCTGCTAACACCCATTTCCATGCCTTTTCCTCCCAAATTCAACGGAGCCTTTCCGGGAGATCATTTGTTGGCCAGGCCTGCACCAATTCCCGCCATGCATCTTGGTGCTACGCTATTCTTTTTTCTTTTGATTACACTGTTGTCGATGAACATCCATATGGGCAATGAATACAAGAAAGCAATGCAGGAAAAAACCGACGCTGAATTATCGTACCTCAAAGCGCAGGTAAATCCGCACTTCCTATTTAATACGTTGAATAGTTTATACGCGCTGAGTTTAGAGAAAAGCGATCAAACACCCGATGCTATTCTTCAACTTTCGAACATGATGCGTTATGTGTTAACCGACGCAGAAAAAGAAAAAGTACCGCTGGAAAATGAGCTTCATTTCCTCAGAAACTTTTTTGCCTTGCAACAATTGCGCTTCGGAAAAAACATTCGTTTGCACTTCGAAGAATCGGGCGATCCAAAAGGATTGTCCATTGCACCCTTGATGCTGATTCCCTTTGTAGAAAATGCATTTAAACATGGCGTTCATACCGAGGAGCCCTCCGAAATAAGCATTTTCACAAGAATTGCAGAACAATCCATTTTTCTTGAAGTACGAAACAACAAAGTCACACCACAACAACGTCCGGAAGAACAAAGCGGGAAAGGAATTGCCAATGTACGCTTGCGATTACATCATTTGTATCCGGGCAAACATGTTTTAAAAATCGACGATAACCCAAAAACCTATAGTGTTTCACTAAAAATTCAACTGACATGATTCGAGCCATTGCATTAGATGATGAGGAGCCAGCGTTGAGAGTTATTGATGCTTTATGTCAAAAAACAGAAGGACAAATACGCCTGGAGAAACCCTTTACTCAACCCGCAGAAGCGATCAAGTATTTGAAGAAATTTCCGGTTGATCTGATTTTTCTTGATATCAATATGCCGGGCATTAGCGGGGTTGAATTTGCAAAACAACTCGACCCCGGAATTATGATTGTTTTTTCTACCGCGTATAGTGAGTATGCTGTAGAAGGATTCAATCTGCAAGCCATAGATTACCTGATGAAACCTATTGCTTATGACCGCTTTTTACAAGCCGTAAACAAAGCAAAACAGCAAATGGAAAATCAACTTGTCAGCAACGAAAAACCCTATTTATCCGTGCGCGCCAATTATTCCCTCTTGCGCATTTACACCGAAAACATCCTATACATCGAGGGAATGGA